>CAVBAM010000149.1:0-4529 GCA_963593315.1 Candidatus Methanomethylophilaceae archaeon
GTGATGGACGCGCTGTGCGGACCGACCGGTGCTCTGCAGGAATTGGGGCTGGCCGGCATCGACGAGGCCGAGCTGCAGGAGCCACGCTTCGCGGAATTTCTGCGCGACGTCCAGATGCAGCCCGTCGATTACCTCTACAAGCTCTACGTCGTCGCGCGCGAGGATCGCGATGAGCGCGGTAACCGTCTGGCGGTGGAGTACTACGCCAACGAAGATCAGCAGCGGCGGGTCGACGAGGCGCGCGCGCGTGCCGAGGCGGCCGAGCGCGAGCGGGACGAGGCACGCGCGCAGCTTGAGGAACTGCGTGCGGCCCACGAAGCCCTGCAGCGCGAGTTCGATGCGCAGATGAACGCCGCCGAACAGAAGGTCGGCCAGGCCATCTGCTGGGTGCCGAGGCGTATTCAGGAAGCGGTGCTGCATTCGAAAGACGCCTAAGGCGCCATTGCGCGGGAGATGGGAAAGGACAACAGGCGAGTGAGCGGGAGCGAAAAAAATGCCTTGCAGGAAATGGGGGCGTTGCTTGAAGGGCCGGCAGCGGCCGCGCCGGCGGCTTTCGAGCGCCTTGCTGCCTTTTTCGGCCCAGCGGCCACGGCAGCGGCTGCTGCCGCGTGCTCTTGGGACGAAGCGGCGCGTTTTTGGCGTCTTCTCGGTGAAACCTCGGCGCTGCGCGCTTCCTGCCGTCAGGTAAAGACCATCGGCCTGTGCTATTTTCGCTTGGGAATTGGCGGGGCGGAGCGCGTGGTGTCGTTTTTGGCAAACCTATGGGCATCCATGGGCTATCGCGTCGTATTGTTTTGCGATGAGGAGCCGAGTGAAGAGGATTACGAGGTGCCCGCGAGTGTCAAGCGCGTGCAGCTGCCGTTGTTCCTCGAGGCGAATGCCGAAAATTATGGGCGACGTGCCGAGCTGCTAAGCGAAGCTCTGCGCGATCACAAGGTCGATGCCATGGTATATCACCAGTGGTTGAGCCACGCGCTGCCGTGGGACATGCTCGTTTGCAAGCTTTTGAACGTTCCTTTTTTGCTGTACACGCATGGGATGTTCGGCTGCATGTATCGATGGGACAACCGCTGGGAAATTCAGCTCCCCGTGGTTGCGGGCTATGCGGATGGCGTGGTAACCCTCGATGCCGCCGATGCCCGATTCTGGGGCGAGCAGTGCCCGCGCGTATGGCAGACGGCGAATCCCATCACCCTTGCGCCCGATGCCGCCAAGGTCTCGGCGCTTGATGGCGGGAACATCGTATGGGTCGGGCGGCTCGATCCCATGCAGAAACAGCCTGCTGAAGCGCTTGAGGTTATGGCCCTGGTGGTTCGCGAGTTGTCCGATGCGCACTTGACGGTTGTCGGTCCTGCTCCGGACGACGGTGTTATGGAGGACCTTGAATCGACGGCGCAGCGCCTGGGCATAGCGTCCAACGTGATATTTGTCGGTCCGAAAAAGGACGTCGCCCCTTACCTGGAGAGTTCGGCCGTGTATCTGAGCACGTCGTGCTTGGAGGGTTGGTACTTGACACTTGCCGAAGCTATGGCGCGAGGCCTTCCTTCCGTTGCCTATGAACTGCCATATTTGACGTTGCTGCAGGGCGAGTGCGGTTGCGTGCAGGTTCCCCAAGGGGACCGAGCCGGCGCGGCGGCGGCCGCCGTACGTTTGCTGAAGGACGGCGCGGAGCGCAAGCGATTGGGCACGCAAGCTTTTTCGGCCATTAGTCGCGTGGCCGAGTTCGATTTCGAGGGTTTTTGGCGTGGCGTGTTCGGGCAACTGGAGCGCGAGCCCTTACCGGCTCGCAATCGCGCCGCCGACACGATGTGGGACATCATGTCGATTGCGAATCTGCATGCGATTGATGCGCGCGAGGGGGAACTGCGTGCGGCGCGGGAGGCCTGCGAGCGGGCTGTAGGAGCTGAGGGGCAGGCGCGTCGTCGTGCATGCGAGGTGGAGGAGTCCACCACGTATCGTGTGGGACGTGCGATCATGACGCTTCCTTGCGCGCTTGCCGATGTTTTGCGACGGCTTCGTCGTTGAGCGCGGCGCAGCGGACTTTTAGATGGGTGACGAGGTTAATGAGCGAAAACGGGGGTATGGGATGCCGGTTGTAAGCGTGATAATGCCGTTATACAACAAGGAACCGTTCGTCGGGCAGGCGATTGCGTCGGTTTTGTCGCAGTCGCTTTCCGATATCGAACTAATTGTCGTGGACAATGCTTCCACGGATGGGTCTCGCGCAACGGCGGAGCGCTGCATGCAAGGCGACGCGCGGGCGAGGTTGCTTGACGAGACGCTTCCGGGCGCGGCAGCCGCCCGGAATCGCGCCCTCGATGTCGCGGCGGGCGAGTTTTTGGCATTTATCGACGCCGACGATTTCGTTGATCACTTCTTGCTGGAGAAAGCGGTTGCCCAGGCACGGAGAACCCAGGCTGATATCGTCTGTTTCGGGCACGACCATTACTTTCAGGAGCAGGACATTTATTTGTATCCGATTCACCCGCAGGCGCCTGAGTCGTTCGCCCCTGGCGATCTGGGGGGGCGCTTGTTTTTTGCGGGGTCCCCGAATGCTTGCACAAAGCTGTTTCGCCGTTCGTTCGTGGAGGGCCGCGGGGAGCGTTTCGACACCGAATTCATTACTGCGGAGGACATGCTGTTCACGTTCACGCTGATGATGAACGCCTCGCGCATAGCCGTGGTCGACGAGTTGTTGTACCACTACCGACAAGAAGTCCCCGGTTCGCTGACGAACAAGAAGGTTTCTCGTGGCGTGCAGTCCTTTGATTGCCTGGAGCGTTTGCTTGCGGTGGCGAAGGAGACGCCTTCTGACGAGGCATTCAGCGAGGGCGTCATCAACCTATCGCTCGATCAGGCGCGCTATCTGATGCAGATCGCTTGCAACGCGCAGGAGTTCGTCGATCAATACCAGGCGTATCACGACAATTGGATGCCGCGTCTCGATGCAATATCCGATCGCATCTATCCCGAAGTGCGCTTTTTGTACGATCGCTATAAGGCTGCAGCAACTCCCATGGACCTTATGTACGTGAATTGGCAGGATGCTCTGGAAGTATTGCGTCGCCTTGAGGGGGATCATGCGGTGATGCTGCGCGATTCCGGCCGTAGGGAGGATGAGCTGCGTGGCAGGATTGCCGAGATCGAGGGTTCGACGACCTATCGCGTCGGCCGCACCGTGATGGGGCTTCCCTGCGCGCTGAAGGACCGCCTGCGCCGGTAGCTGCGCACCTGCGGGGCCGGTCCCGTATGTGCAAGGTGTGAACGTGTGCAAGGTGTGAACGGGTGGGGGGCGGACGCATCGCCAGACGGCGCGTTTGCTGCAATGGCATGCCGTTTCGGTCCCTCTTGCGCCTTGGCAGCCCCTTTCGCCCTCCTTGTGCCGTACAATGAAAAGATGCAAAAGGAAGGAAAGGATACTGCATGAGAAGAAGACGAAGCGTAGCATCCATGATCTGTGCCACGACGCTCGGCGTTGCCGTCGGCGTCGTCGGGATCATCGGCTTGAACGTCGATGGCGCGTTCGCGTTCGCAGCCGATAATTCCGAGGTCGTAAGCGAGCGCATCGCCGGCGCCACCGCGCCCGACACGGCCGTGAACGCCGCGCGCGAGGCGTTCCCCGACGGTGCGAAGTGTGCCGTCGTCTCCTCGGCGAGCGACGCCCGCTATGGCCTGGCCGCCTCCGGTTTGGCCGGCACGGTCGACGGCCCCTCGCTGGTCACCTGGGGCGACAGCCTGGACAATGCGACGAAGGGCGCCATCGCCGACCTCGGCATCGAGCGCGTGTACGTCATCGGCGGCACCGATGCCGTCTCGCAGGGCGTCGCCGACGAGCTCGCGGCGCTCGGGTGCACGGTCGAGCGCGTCGCCGGCGCCACCGTGGCCGACACGTCTGCCGCCTGTGCCAACAAGATCGTAGAGCTCGGCGGCAACCCGCGTGGCGAGGTGATCGTCGCTTCCGCCGACGGCGTCACCGACGCATCGTCTATCGCGTCCTATGCCTACAAGTATCAGGTCCCCGTGCTTTACCAGCAGGATTCGAGCCTGCCCGAAGCCGCCACCGCCTTCGGCGATGCGGCCAGTCGCATCCTCGTCATCGGCTCCGACGCCGCCGTTTCCACCGACCTGGTGGAGGGACGCGGCGACGCCTGGTCGAACAAGACGGTGCGCCTGGCCGGCGACGACGCATACGCCACATCTCGCGTGGTTGCGGAAACGTTGGTTTCCGAGGGCAGCCTCGCGCAAGAGGTCGTGGGCGTCACCTCCGGCGAGTCCTCCTCGTACGGCACGGACGCCGTTGCCGCCGCCGCCCTGTGCGCGAAGCACGACGCGCCGATGATCGTCACCAACGCCGCCGGCAGCTCCACCACGGTGAATAACTACCTGGTGTCGCAGCAGGACAACACGCTGGCCGCCTATGTCGTCGGGGATGACGAGGCCGTTTCCGAAGATGCGTACAACTACATCTGCCGCATCGTCGACGGATCCATCCGCTTCACCGCCATCATCGGTTCCGACCAGTGGCAGCC
>CAVBAM010000150.1:0-4470 GCA_963593315.1 Candidatus Methanomethylophilaceae archaeon
TCAGCAGACCAGATGGCAGCAGGTGCGTCCCTTTGCCGCCCGCCTCTTCATCGCCCCACCACCTTAGTCGCCCGCTACTTCTGCTGCTGGGCGCGCTTGGCGGCCGGCATGAGCGGACCCTGGGGCAGCTGCACGCCCATGAAGGCGACGTGGCTAGACCCGACGAAGTACAGCTGCTCAAGACCGACCACGAAGAACATCCAACCGACGATAGCCGCGAAGCTCGACGGCAAGACGCCCAGACCGACCAGGCCCACCATCGTCAGGCCGCTCGCCGCCAGCAGAATCTGCACGAACCCGAGCACCGTCCCCTGCTTCCACAGCGGAATAAGCAGGAAGAACAGCTCGACGCCTAGCACGGTCCAGATAATGCCGCCGAGCTGCGCGGGAAACGGGATGCCGTAGGTCGCGGCCGCCCAGTTCATGATCATCGACACGCCCGCCACGCACGAGAAGAAGCAGCAGAAGATGCCGAATATGTTCCCCGCGAACCCATTGCCGGTTTTCAGCAGCTCATGCTGCGCCACGAGATAGGACGGATATACCGCCAGCGAGATGACGCCGAAACCGAGCGTGGCGTCGCCTTCGACGATGCCCGTGTTCACGCCCCAGGTGAGCAGCGCGAGAACGGTGAAGATCATCCCCAACGTGGTTTCGGGGCTTGCGCCGACGCCTTCGACGCGGATGTTCTTGTCTTCCATTTCAGTTTCCTTCCTTGAAAGGTGCTGCCGAGCCATTGGAACCGGCAGTCGGCGCCGAGTCATCGGGCCACCGGGACCGGCGCCAGACCATCGAAACCCACCGGCGCAAAGGCTCTCGCACAGCAAACGAAAAAAGCCGAAACGCACCCGGCACGGGGCGTTTCGGCTGATGAAGCGCATGACGAACTAGAACTCGCTCTTGAACGACGCGCGGGAGATGACGATGCGCAGGATTTCGGACGTGCCCTCGCCGATGGTCTGCAGCTTGGACTCGCGCCACTGACGCGTGACGTCGCAGTCCTCGTTGTAGCCGACGCCGCCGTGGATCTGCACGGCCTCCTCGGCAACGGCGACGCACAGCTCGGAAGCGAGCAGCTTCACGGCCGCGGCCTCGGGCGAATACGGCTGGCCGGCGTCCTTCATGCGGGCCACGTTGTACAGCATCGAGCGGCAGGCGTCGATCTTCGCACCCATGTCGGCGATCGGGAACGCGATGCCCTGGAACTTGGAGATGGGCTTGCCGAACGCCTCGCGCTGCTGCGCATACTCGACGGAGCGCTCGTAGCAGTCCTGCGCGATGCCCAGCGACAGGGCGGCGATGCCCAGACGGCCCATGTCGAGACCCTGCATCATGATCTTGAAGCCGTCGCCCTCGTTACCGATGAGGTTGGCGGCAGGCACGCGGCAATCGGTGAAGAACAGGCTGCCGGAAGAGGAGCAACGCGCGCCGAGCTTCTTCTCGGGAACGCCGATGGTCAGCCCCGGGGCGTCAGCCGGGACGGCGATCATGCTGATGCCGTGACCGCCGTGCGATTCGGGGTCGGTACGCGCGGCGACGACGAAGAAGCCGCCCGACTCGATGCCCGTGATCCATGCCTTCTGCCCGTTGATGACCCATTCGCCCGCGGCCTCGTCGAGCATGGCGGATACCTGCACGCCACCGGCGTCGGAACCGGACTGCGGCTCGGTCAGCGCGAAGCTGCAGAAGCTGTCGCCGGTCATGACCGGGGCGGCCCATTGCTTCTTCTGCTCGTCGGTGCCAGCGATCAGGAAGCTGACCAGGCCCAAGCCGCTCGAGGAGTGAATGATTGCCGCGAAACCGGGCTCGACCTTCGCCAGCTCCTCGATCAGGATCATCTGGCTGATAGTGCTCATGTTCGAGCCGCCCACCTCTTCGGGGGCCGTCAAGCCGGTGAAGCCGAGCTCGGCCGCTTCCTTGTACAGGTCGTGCGGGAACTCCGCGCCGTGGCGGTCAAGATCGGCCACGCGGGGGCGCACCCTCGTCTCGGCGAATGCCTGCGCGCTCTCGCGCAGCATGGCCTCTTCATCGCTAAGGAAGTACTTCTCGGCAAAACGTTCGTTGTTCATGATGCCACCTTTCCCGAATCGCTCGACGCGCTCTCCTTGTACGCGTTCGATGCCGCCATTATGGCGAGGAGACGGGCGGCTCTCTGTGACGGCTGACACAGAGGGACCGGAGGAGGAAAGCGAAGGTTCCGGACCGACGGTATTCCCAGCTACCGCAGGGCTCTGTCCCGAACGCGAAAAGGCCGCCGCGCCCCGGGGATGAGGGGCGCGGCGGCCTTTGCAGAAGGGTGTCGCCAAAACGGGCGCTACTGCGCGTCCTGCAAGTCCTCGTAGGACATGCTGTAGTCGGACTGGCCGGCAAGCGGAGTCACGACCGGTTTCGGCGCATTGTCGAAGATGATGCGCGCCACTCCGGTATTGGAGTAATGGCCCGCGCAATCCATGTGGTACTTGGCGAGAGCGATCTCGGACAGGTCACAATCGGCGTAGGCGATGCCTTCCTCGTCGTGAGCGAACTCCTCCTTGCTGATCTGCTTGCCAGAGGGGTTGAGAACCTTCGCGCCGCAGGCGTAGCCCGCCTTGTAGATGTCGCGCAGCTCATCGCGTTCACCGCACATCTGATCGATGGCATCCTGTGAAAGCGTCTCGGTTGCCAGCACGCAGAAGGTTCCCGTGACGATGGAGTAATACTTCGTCGCGGCGTTGGGAGTATCGATATAGTGGACGGAATTCGGGTCCCACGCGAACGCCGGCCAGGAAGCGGCATGGATCTGCTCGTTCATGGAGTCCATGATGATGGGGTTGGTGGGCATGAGGTGCTCCCAGCACTGCAGACCGCCCAAACGGCCGATCTCGGTGTCGTAGACCTGCATCATCGATCCGTCGCCGTTGCCCCACACCGTGCGCTCGACGCCGGTCGGGCGCACCTTGCGATGCTTGCCCATGATGTTTCCCGAACGGTCGAACCACACCTGCGTGAGATAGAGCGAACCGCCCTCGCGCTCGGTGCCCGATGCGCACACGAAGATGTTGTTGTCACGCGCCGCCTTGGCGAGTTTCGCCATTTCGGGGCCGGGGACCTCGAAGGTGTTCTCATAGAAGCGCTTCCAGAACGGCATCTGCCAGCCGGGCTGGTCAAGCCAGATGAAGTACGGATAGCCCGGGAAATACGCCTCGGGGAACACGACCAGGTCGGCTCCGTTTTCGGCCGCCTCGGCAATGAGTTTGCAGCCTTTCTCAATGGTTGCATCCAGGTCCAGGAAGACCGTCGATGCCTGCACTGCGGCAACCCTGATTTCCTTCTTCATGATGACGCCCCTTTCAACCTTGATTTCGCCGCCGCACCCGAAAGCATTGGCGACCTGCCGTTATCAAGCGATGCGGACCCTTTCCCGCTCGCCGTGATGTCCTGCATAGTGCCCTACAGCACACAACGCGATATGTGACGGGCAACACATTAGCGCACCGTTTTTCGAATTCGAAACATTGCGCGCGAAGTGGGCGGAACTCGGCACCGCGCTGCGCAGGGAATGCGCGCCGAATCCGCCCGGCCGGGTTACGCCGACTTCGCCTGCGCGCCCTTGCCGAAGGATTGCTTCACGCACCGGTCGGCGAAATCCCCGCGTTCGAACGCCTCGGCAAGCAGGGGGCGGAGAACCTTGCCCGACTCGGTGCGCACCCAGTCGCCTTCGGCCATGGGCACGAGGTACTTCGGAATCTGAAACGGCGCCAGATGCTCGTCGCACCATGCGCGCACGCGCGCGAAATCGCAGCGCGCAGAATCGTTGAACTGCAAAAACGCGCACCCAACCTGCCCGAACCGCGGGTTCGCGACGCCTACGACCACCGCGCGTTCCATGCCGGGGCAACGCTCGATAACCGATTCCACGAACGTCGGGGAGACGTTCTCGCCGTTGATGCGGTACGACTCCTTCTCGCGACCGACGAATTCCAGGTAGCCGTCGTCGTCGAAGCGGCCGACATCCCCGGTCCTAAACCATCCATCGGACGAGAAATCGCGCGCATTCGCTTCGGGCGCATAGAGATATCCGCTGGTCAGCGTGATTCCGCGCACCTCGACCGAGCCCGCCTCACCCACCTCAGCGACGCTGCCGTCGGCCCGCACGACGCGGTAGGCGACCAGCGCGCCGCCAAACTCCGCTAGCCCGGCGCTGCCCGCCGGCATCACGCGCCCGACGCGGGAGCTGACGCATTCCGCGGAATCGCCGGGAACCGATTGCATGGTGGCGCCGCACACCTCGGTCATGCCGTAGCCGTTCACGATGTCGCACACGCCGAGCAGGCGCCGTGCCCGCTCGTACAGACGCGCCGAAGAACGCTCGCCGGCGCAGTACAGCGCATGCAGACAGGGAAGCTCAACGAAATCCCGCTCAAGATGGTCGCATATCGCCGCAACCGTGTACGGCATGGCCAGCGCGTCGTTGACCTGCTCGCGCAGAGC
>CAVBAM010000151.1:0-4451 GCA_963593315.1 Candidatus Methanomethylophilaceae archaeon
GGGCAATTCGCCGAACGAACCCGGGTTATCCGCCGTCCGCCCCCGGGGCGCCCGCTATTCGCCGTCGGGTTATTCATCGCTCGCCCCCTTCGTCATACCGGGAACGATAAGCCCCGTCGAGACGGCATGCACGGCCAAGCGCAGGATGTTGTCGTAGCCGGTTTTCGCCAGAATCTCCGAAATGTGGCGTTTCACCGTACCCTCGCTCACGTACAGCTCGGCCGCAATTTCCTTGCGCGTTTTCGTTTCGCACACCAGGCGCAGAATGTCCAGCTCGCGCTCGGTGAGCTCGGCCGCGTCGGAGAAGATGCTCTGCTGCGCCGCAGGGAAGGTCGAATAGCCGTTCATCGTCGAGCGGATGACGCCGAGCAACTCGGCCGTTCCAACGTTTTTGTAGACGAAGCTGTCGACCCCGGCATCGCGCGCCTGCTGCACGAAGGTGATCTCGGGCATGCCCGTCATGATTATCACGCGCGCCTCGGGGTGCGCCTGCTTGATCTTGCGGGCCGCGACGATGCCGCTCGAATCGTTTTCGGTGCACACGTCGAGCAACGCGCAGTCGGCCCCGCTGCGCTCCAGGGCACCGAGCGCTTCGGCGGCGTCGCCGAGGGCGGCGACCACCTGCATGTCGTCTTGCGCGTTGATAGTGCACGCCAGCGATTCGCGCAACATGACCTGATCTTCGACGATGAGAAGGGAAATCATGACGGCTCCTTTGCGGGGGATGGGGGAACGGAAGTTGCGGGACGGTCGGCAGACGCGGGCACATCGGCAACAGTGCCGGAAGCGACGCCCGGCGCGGGCGCAACCACTTCAAGGGAAAACGGGCTGCGCGCGGTGACGGCGAACGTGGCGCCCACGCCGGCGGCGGCGCGGCGCATGCCGGGGATGCCGCTGCCTTCCCGCAAGTCGGCGGGCGCCGGCATGCCGTCGTTGACGATGAGCAGCACGCACGCATCGCCCGCCCGGTCAATCACAACATCGACGAGTTTCGCCTGCCCATGCTTGGCAGCGTTCGTCGCAGCCTCGCGGATGATGTTCACGAACGCCTCGGCAACGTCCGCCCGCGCTGGCAACTCCCCCGTCACGCGCACGGTGATGCCGACCAGCGAGAACGCGCGCACGATCGACGCCAGCTGCGCCGCCCGATCGGGGGATTCGGGCTCGGCCAAGTCATCGAGGATGCTCCCGGCGAGCTTCGTGACCTCGGCAAGCGCTTCCGGCGTCGGGTCTTCCGCCTCCAAAAAGCGATGCAGAATGGACAGGCGCTGCCCGATGGTGTCGTGCACGCGGGCCTTCATGCGCACCAACGCCTCGTCGCGAGCCACTTCGGCAACGCGCGCCATCGACTCGCGCAGCTCGGCGTTCTCCGCTTCCAGCAACTTGTTCGCTTGCTCGATCTGCGCGTTGAGCGACTCCTCCTCGGTCACGTCCATCGCCACCATGCGCCGGCACTCCGTATTGCGTAGGCGCACCACGTCGCGCTTGAACAGGCAAGTCTGCCCCGAAGGCATCGGCAGGCGAATCCCCTCGGAAAGGACCGCTCCCCCGTCGCGCCGCGCACGCGCCTCAAGGTCGGTCCAAAGGCTTGCGGTCTCAGACAGGTCGGTGGCGAAACCCAAGTCGGTCAGACGCGCGCGCATCGCGTCGTTCATGTACAGGATGCGCCGCTTGCCGTCGGCCCAGATGATGCCTTCGGGCAGGCGGTCGAGTGCATCGACCACGGAAAGCGAACTTACGGACGTGGCGAAATACCGCACGTCAAGCACAAGCGCCGCCACCGTGCGGAACAGGAAGAACGCCGCGTCAACGACGAACAGATACACGCACCGCCAGCCCAGCGCCTCAATGACGGGCGGCGTGCACAGCGCCAGCAGCACGATTTCGGGAAGCATGCCCGGCCTGCGCTTCGCGACGACGAGCGCCAGCCCAAGCGCCGCGGCCGCCAGGTCAATCCACAAGAAGGGTTCGAGCGGAAGGTCGAAGGGCCGCAGGCGCACATAGAATGCCCCGTAGTTTTGCGCGGCGGCAACGGCCCCGCAGCATGCGAGCACCAGATGCAGCGCAACGGCGCCTTCATACGCGGCGATGGCTGCCGTCGGCGCAAAACCGCGCCGCAGGGCGACCAAAAGCGCGTGAACGGTCTGCCCCGACGCCAGCAGGAAGAACGTCGCGGCAAGCACGACGAGCGTAAGATGCGGCATGTTCGCGAGCGCCGTCATCGCGCATCACCTGGCCGACCAACCGCCAAGGGAATCCGCGCGACGAACGTTGCGGAATCGGGCGCAAGCTCAATGACGACCTCGGCGCCGTGTGCAACAAGGTGCTCCCGTAATTCGTCCAGCAAAACGCCCACGCGCCCGCTTCGCACGTCGGCTGCCGAAAGCGCCGCCCGCAGCACGACGAACGCAGGCTCGGCCTGCACAAACAGCATGAGCACGGCGTCGCTCATCGCGTTGGCCGCCGTGGCGAAATCGTACAGGCAGTCGTACAGTACGCTCACGACGCTCGCGGGCAACGTCGCGTCGGTCTGCACGAGCGCCGCGCAGTCGACGCCGATGGAGCGCAGGTCAGCCGCCGTCTCGTTGAACACGAGCTGCAAGCGCTCGCGGTTGAATTCCGGATCGCTTTTCTCGGCAAGCACGAGCGCGCCCTTGCGCTTGCAATACGCCACGAGCAGCTTCACCTCGACGAGCATCTCGCGCCGCTTGGCCGCAGCGGCGGCATCGTCGGATGCGGGAAGCGCATCGAGCAGCTCCTTGATGCGGCGCGTCTTGCTCTCAAGCGACGCCCCTATGTCGCCGAACAGCTCCCGCTCGCTGCGCAGACGGCACTGCTCGCGCTGCACCGCGGCCTTCCGCGCAAGCAAGGCATTGCTGCGACGCAAGTGCTCGCGCTTGTCCTCGAGCACCGCCCGGCGCTCGTCGATGGCCGACACGTCTTCGGCCAGAAGCGCCCGCCCGCCGCGCACCGGATAGGTTTTGAACAGCGTGGCGGGAATGGCGCTCGTGCGGAATGCCCACGTCTCGCCCTCGGCCCGGGCCGGGTCGGCCAACATGGTTGCGGCCGCCGGATGCAGGGGATTGGCAACCGGCGTTGCAAGCTCGACTTCGCCGTGCGCGCCGAGCAGCTTCAAGTCGAACGGAAGGCTTTGAAACGCATCGGCGTACCAGGCGTAGGAAGGCAGCAGGCGCAGATCAAGGGCAATTTCAAGCGCCACCATGATGAGAAAGCAATACGTGAGCGATATGTTCGACGTCAGCATGATCGTATGGCGAAACGCGTACAGAATGCCGTATGCCGCGCCAACGCTCACGACGAGCGCCAAAGGGACGATCGCGCTTCTCAGCTGTTTGCGCGCCGCCAAAAACAACGTGGCGAAAAACGCGACCAGCAGCGCGACGCACCACGCGGCGACCACGTAATAGCCGGCGCAATAGGCATAGTCGGCTTCCCAATCCGGATCGGCAAGGTCGAAAGCGAACACGAGGTGATGGGCGTTGTTCGTCAGCACGAGCAACATGAGCGCAACCGACACAAAGCCGACCACGCGAAGCGCCGCCCCGCCCGCGCGCGTGCCGTCAAGCGCCGCCGCCCGCAGAGCGCACGCGAAGCACAACGCAGGGGCGGCGATCATGGGGATGTAGTAGCAATACCAGAGCATTGAAGCGGCAACAGCATCGCGAATAGAGTACTTGACCAGCACCGCAAGCATCCAAAACGCGATAAGCGCCGCAATGGCAAGCAGGCAGCGGCGCACGAAAGCATCAGGGCAGCGCAGATGCACTGAAAAGCCCCACGCAGCCGAAAGCGGGCCGAGCAGAATCATGTAGCCGGTCGTGGAGTTGGAGTCAATGGCGAAAGCCAGCGGCTCGGGCGAGGCCAGAGGCGCAAACGCCACCGACGCGAAAACGGCAACGGCGAACGCGACGGCAACGCCGCCTGCAACCGCAAGCGCACCACGCTTCGATATGTCCGCAGCCCGCACCATAGAGCAAGTATACCCGCTCCACGCAGGGCAAGCGCGCTCAAGTCGCAGCGCCCTTACGACAAACGATACCTGGTTTTCGAGCCGAAAGCCGGCTCCCCCTTGCGCATTCTTATACGCCGTTTCAAGCATATCGCCAAATTAGGCTTTCGATACAGCGACGCCTCAAGCCCCAAGCATCCCGCCGCCCAATTCCAACAGACACTTAGCCGCACTTCCCCTCACGCGCCCTAGCGCGACGGCGTGGTGTCACGGTAAAATTGAACGAACAACGAAACCCGGCAACTACCCCCAGCAACGCTTTCGGCAGCTGCGATGACAAGGATGAGCGACATGGACGCATCGGCGCAACACCACGACAACAGCCTGGCTGAGCGCCTGGCAATCTTCAGCGCGCTCGCGGGCGACTACGCAAACGTCTACCTCATCTACGCCAGTATCGGGAAAGCCAGGATCCTGAAGC
>CAVBAM010000152.1:0-4428 GCA_963593315.1 Candidatus Methanomethylophilaceae archaeon
GCCGACGACGAACAGCTGCGCATAGGTTGCCGACAGGTTCGAAAGCAACACGATGGAGGCCACCTGCAAGCCTTCCGGCGACGTCGGGCACTCAAGCTGCTCGTCGAGGGTGGCGATGAGCTGCGCCGCATCCTCGTCGCCGCAAACATGCAAAAGCCCATGCTCGAGCTCGGGGCAGCTGGCCAGGTCGCACAGGCGAATGAGCGCCGAGGCGCGCGAGGAGCCATAGCGCGCAACGAGCGCGTCGAGCTCCGACGCGGCACGTCCCGCAGCCACCCACTGCTGCCGCAGGCGCGCGTCATCAGGGTTCGCGATCGCCTCGAGCAGGGCGAGCCTGCTCCTCGTCGATGCGCCGAGGTGGGTGCGCGGCGCGCGAATCGAAGCGGGAAGGCCGGCCGCGGCGCACGCGCGGCGCGCCTGCACGGCCCAGGCCATGTTCGGCACCGCGATGGCCAGATCGTTCGCCTCGTCGATATGGCGATGCGTGAACGCCTCGGCAAGCCGCGCGGTGGAGGCGAGTTCCTCTTCGGGAGTCTCCCATTTCACGAACATGCTCTCGCATATCCGGCCCGCGCCCGTCTTTCCCGTCGCCCGAGACATGGTGCTACTCCGCAAACGCAAGCGCGGACGAATCGAAGCGTCGGCTCTGCCCGTCGGCGTAGACGATTCCCCAGACGGTGTAGTCGACTTCGAAGGAAAACGGCTCGGGCGGCTCGGGTTCCTCTTCGCGCACGATCGGCGGCAGCTCGTCGGAGTCGGTGATGGGCACCGCGGTATTCTCGTAGCTCTTGCGCTCGCGATCGAAGGCCAGCCATTCCTCGCTGTCGTAGTCGACCTCGGGCGCGGCTTCGGCGGCGGGTTGCGCCTGGGGCGCCTCGGGTTCGCTCTCCTCGGGATGCGCCTCGTCCCACGCCGCCTGCGCGCGCACCTGCTGCGCGGCATAAGACTCGTCGGCCGGGATCCTCACGCGCACCGCGCCGGCGAAGGTGCCGTCGTTGAGCAGCGAGCGCGCCAGGGTGATGGCGGCGTTGAGCTCCTCGGGCACGAACCCGAGCAAATCGGGATGCAGGCTCACCGTGAATTCGCCGCCGGCAAGCTCGATGTCGAAATTGTCGAAAATAACCTCGGGCAGCCCGATGGCGCGCTGGCGGCGGTTGAACGCCTTCATCGTGGAACCGACCTTGTGCAGGATGTTCCCGAGCCACTGCTCGACGATGCCGTCCCACAGCTCGTCGGCCCCCTCGTCGGTTGAATGCAGATAGGATCGCGTCCCGAAATTCACGATGGCGCGCGCCGTGTTGCTCACGGGCGCCTCCTCGTCGGCCGGCGCATGCTTGCGCACGATCGGCGCCGTGATATAGGTGTAGCAGCGCTTGAGCTCCAGCTGCGTCTCCTCAAGCGCCAGGCGCTCGTCCAAGTCGAGCACCAGCGTCAAAGACGGTCTGATCAAAGCCATATGCCTCCTCCTTTTGAAAATTCGTCCCCTCGTCGTTTCGGAGTATATGAGTTGGCATGAGGCGCACAATAATATCAGCCCTATGATTTTGCTTGCGAAAAAGCGCTTATGATAGGGAAAAGCGCAGTTCAAGGCTCATATGCGCTCATTTTTAGCAAGGGGGGAGCCATGCCAAGCGTATCCAACATGCTCGGGCTGATCGAACAGGTCGACAGCCCCTATATCACCGTCCATCAAGACCGCTGCGCGCTCGTACGCAACCGCCACGCGGACTGCCTGCGCTGCTCGCAGGTGTGCACGTCGGGATGCATCCACTACGATGAAGAGGCCGAGCAGCTTATCGTCTCGCCCGAGAAGTGCATCGGCTGCGGCACATGCGCAACCGTCTGCCCCACGTGCTGCCTGGAAGCGCACCACCCCAACGACACCGAGATGATCGATCGAGCCCGCGCCGCCGCGGCCGCCTGCTCAGGCACCGTCACCATCGCCTGCGCGCAGATGCTCTCGCAGGTGCGAGGTCTCTACGACGAAGATGCGGTGGTCGCGGTGGAATGCCTCGGGCGCGTGGAGGAGTCGCTGCTCACGCTTCTGCAGAGCGAAGGTGCGCGAGCGGTGCTCGTTCACGGCGCCTGCGGAACCTGCGAGCATGCAAGCGGCTGGAAGATGCTGCAAGACGTGCTTGCAACCGAGGAAACCTTGCTTGAAGCCTGGGGCCAGCCCCTGGAAGTGCGCACCTCGGGCAAGCTTCCCGGTTGCACGCGAAAGAAAGACGGCGGGGATTTCGACAAATCGAAGCGCCACGCCTTCGAAGAAGGCGGCCGGGAAGCCGCGCGCATCGGCGGCGTGCTGGCCGGCGCCGCCGCGGCCGAGATAACCGGCGAGGGGTTCAGCCCGCAGAAGACGAAGAACTACGTCAAAGTCATGGCCGACGGCACGCTTCCCCACTTTTTGCCCGACCGCCGCGCGCGTCTGCTCGACGCGCTGGCGACCTTCGGCGATCCCGACGACGTCATGATCGACACGCGGCTGTGGGGGCACGTCATCATCGACACCGACGCATGCCAGTCCTGCCGCATGTGCGCGGTGTTCTGCCCAACAGGCGCGCTGCGCAAGTTCGGCGAGGACGACGATTCGGGCGAGCCGTTCGGCGTGGAGCACTACCCCGGCGACTGCGTGAAGTGCCGCACTTGTGAGAAAATATGCCCAGCGGGGGCGATCACCATATCCGACGAGGTGTTCGCACGCGAGATGTTCGCCGGCGCCACCGACGCCTACGAGATGAAGCCGCTGGCCATCAAACGCGGGCAGGCGCACACCATCTGGCATATCCAGCAAAGCCTCTGCAAGACCGACCAGGTATACGAGCGCTAAGGCGCCCAAAACCGCAAGGAGACGCACATGTCCATCAAACTGATCAGCACGGATGCAATGGAAAAGGATTCGAAGGTTCGCCTGCGCTTCTCCATCACCGGGGCGCATAAAAGCGCCCTTGCCCGCGAAAGCCTGCAGATCATGGCGCGCGGGACGAACACGGAAGCCGGCGAGGCCGACCTGTACGAGGCGCTCTGCGGCCAATTTGGAACCGATACGGTCGAGGCGTGCATGGCCTCCTACGTCTGCCTGCGCCTGGCCCTTCCCGCCGTGCGCGAGCAGGCGCTCGACATCATGTACAACCCCGAACCTGCGGGCAAGACCATCCCGGGGCTGCTCGACAAACGCGACGCCGTTATCGATGCCGAGGTCTTCGTGCGGCCAGCGGCAAAGCTTTCCTCCTACGAGCCCGTCTACCTGCACGCGCCTGCCGCCGAGGTGACCGAGGAGCAGATCAACGCGCAGGTCGCCAAGGAGATGAACCGTTTCGCCACCTACGAGGAGGCGGCGGGGCCGGCGCGCGAGGGCGACTGCCTGCAGGTCAACCTCTCCACCATAGCCAATGGCGCCCCTGAAATGGGGCTTTCCGGAGACGGGTTGGCCATCGTGCTTTCGGGCGACCTCATGCCGGCTGGTTTTGTCAACGGCGTCGTCGGCATGAACGTCGGCGAGCATCGCGAATTTTCCTTCGACAACCTGGAAAGCACCGGAGAGCTGGTCCATTACCAGGTCGCAGTCGATTTGGTGGACAAACGTCGCCGCATCGTGCCCGAGCTTACCGACGAATTCGTGCGCACGCGCCTGTCGCAGGACGACAAGACCGTCGAGGAATTCCGTGCGCGCGTCGCCGCCTACCTAAGGTCGAAAGACGGCGAAGCCGGAGTGCGCCAGCGTGAGGAGCTGGCCGACGAGGAGCTGGGCAGCCGCCTGCTCGCCGCCATCCCCGACGCGCTCGTCGAGCGCGCGGCGGCCGACATGACCGAGGCCATGCGCCAAAACGCCGCCGCCCAGGACATGACGCTTGACCAGTTCGCCGCCGCAAACGGGATGGACACGCAGCAGCTGGGGATGCAGGTGATGATGCAGGCCCGCGAGTCGCTTCGCCAGGGGCTGGCGCTCGACGCGCTGTTCGAGCATCTGGGCATGGAGCTCGACGATGACGACATCGCCCGCGCGCTCGAGGAGCTGGCGCCGGGGCATGCGCAGGAAGCGAAGGCCGACCTCCAGGCCAACGACGCCTGGTTCATCGTGCAGACCATGGCGCGCCGCCAATGCGCGCACGCCTGGCTCATGGAAACCGCGGTGTTCGAATAGCGCCGAGCGCGAAACCACCCGCCAATCGGCGAGAGCAAGGAAAAGCGAAGGGCCCTCAAGCGTGCAGCTTGAGGGCCCCTCGCCTTCTCACCACTGTTCGTCGGCAACCTCGATGGAGTCGACCATGCGGATGAGGTCCTGTTGGGAATGCACGTCGAGCTTGCGATAGACATGGCGCATATGCGTGTTGGCCGTACCGGCCGAAATGTAGAGCTGCTCCTGGATCATCTTAGTGTTGTACCCCTTGGCCAAAAGGAACAGCACCTCGGTTTCGCGACGTGACAACA
>CAVBAM010000153.1:0-4409 GCA_963593315.1 Candidatus Methanomethylophilaceae archaeon
CGGCGCAGAACGCCCCTATAGCGATGAGCCCGAGCCCGCAATCGATGACGCCGCGCGCACCGGGGCCAGCCGTTACCGGCAGTGTGGGAATCGGTCGATCGGCAACGGTGATTTGATTCGCCGTGTTCGGTGCCTGCATGTTCGAGCCGTCGGCATCGCCAACCTGAATCATGTTGTCGTCCGTACCGCCGGCCTGGCCTTTCACGCCGTAGACGTCGATGCGATAGACCTTGCTGTCAAGCTCGTACCCGGCGGGGGTGTAGGTTTCCTTGAGGTAGTAGGTGCCTACCGTGAGTTTTTTGAAGACGCCGGTGCCTTTTTCGCCAGTGGTGATTTCCCCGACTTTGTTGTCGTCGATAAGGTCAGTAGCCTCGTCGAAAGAGCCGTCGCCGCTATCCTTGTACAGGGCGAACTTCGCGCCTTGCAGCGGCTTGGTTTCGTCCGAGGCATCCACCTTGAGCAAGGTCACGTCGGTTTTGACTCGCTCGTTCTCGATGGTCTGCAGACTGCCGAAAAGCATTGCATGATTGGCTCCGCTGGTAATCGTCGAAGCCGTCAACTCATCGGCATTGCTCGTATAGCACAGATCGAACGTCACCGTGCGGTCAGCTTCCGAAGGAAGGACATGGCCCGAAGGAGCCGCCGTTTCCTCAAGCGTGTAGGTTCCCCAGGGCAGGGATTTTGCTGTTGCAAGGCCGTTGGAACCCGAGACAAGGTTATCTGCCACCAGGTCGGTGTGGCTTACGCCAAAAGAATCCGTCCAGGTTCGCGTTAGCTTGAAGACGGCACCAGCAATAGGCGTGTCAACCTCGTTGGTCTTAAGTGCCTGGAGGTCGTAAAGAATGCCTTTGACCTCGGGTTTGGGGAAATCGACGGTCTTAACGTCCGAGTAGGTCGATCCACCATCGACGCTGTAGCTGTAAGAAAGCGTCGCACTGTTATTGGTGAGATAAGGATTGATTTCGGTACCCGAATCATAAGAGCTTGCAAAGTTCTCGGCCTGGGTGTTCAGGCGAACCCGATAAGTGAGAGACGCCGCGCCGTAGAGCCATTTACGCTGGGTAACCGTGACCTTTGTCACAGCACCTTCGCCGCCGTTGGTTTCGGTGACGACTACCGGGTCTTCGTATACCTCGGTACAACCAGAGCCGTATTGCGGAGTCCAGGTTAAAGTGCGGGAAGAGTCGTCGTAAACCGCCGAGCCGCCGTTGGGCGTGGCACCGCCGATGTACTCGACGCCATCGCCCATGACGTCGGCCACCGAGCTAAGCCTCGTGGGGTCGCCCCAGTGCGTCTGTCCTTCAATTGCTTCATTGATTAGATTGTATGCATCCTTGGAAAGTTTAACGGTATTTGGCTCACCGTTCTTTACCGAAAGGCCCATAAGAATGTATTTCGTTGTATTAGCAATTGTGATCTCAAGATAGAAAGTACAGTTGTTTGCCTTGCTCCAGTAGATTGTTACATTCTCGGCAATATTTTTACCATCCGGATCCTGAATAGTAAAAGAAGAACTTCTGCTATAGCCTGAGCTCGATTTACCGCTGACCTCAACACTCGTTGAGCCAGTCATGGCATTTACAATCGTGCCAAGATCGTCTTTACCATAGTTATTAGACTCAGTGGCCTTATAAGGTGCATTCTCAAAGAAGCTCTTGTAATCAGTCACCTGCTTGGACGTGGCACTCGTGTCCACCGACAAATGCACGATGAACTCGTCCTCGACGTTGGTCGGCTCAACCGTCTTGGTAACGTGAACTTGGCTACCGTCGTTCCCGTCGTTCGACGCGACGAAATTGTGCGGCGCCAGCTCGGAATCGGACAAGCCCTGGCTCGTCGCATGCGCGGAATCATATTTCCCGCTCACAATCTGCCACGAATTGTCGCTCGTACTCGTGCTCGCCCCGGCGCCATCCGCCGCAAACGCGCTTCCCGCGCCAGCGGCAAGCGAGCCCTGGCCCCAAACGCAAGACAGCGGCCCCGCGTTCACGCACAAACCCGCGGCAAGCAGCACGGCAAGCGCCGCACCCAGCATCTTGCCGGCCCTCGCCTTCATGCCCTTACCTTTCATCGCCGTCACTACTCCCCGATCTACTCCGAACCCCTCGTCCTCCGAGGATTCGATTATTCACTTCGTCTTTCGTTAGTAGCTATTCTGCCCGCAGCGGTGTGACGGTAAATTCGTGTCACCATTTATCGTGACATTCTGTGACACGTACGTGACTGACTCGCATATCCCCTGGTAGACGCAAGAAACCGATTAACCGGGAAGTTATTCACGGTTAATAGGTTTCCTTAATCAGCGCATCCCATCAACCTTGGCGCGCAAAGTTATCCATAGTTATTCAGTAACGTTACCTCTAGCTATTCACTTCGAACAGGGCTCCACCCCTCGGTGTGACAAATCGCCCCAAAAAAATCTCGCTCTCTCAACGAAATGTTGAAGCCTAATCGACCCTCACGTATTCCGCCCAGGAATACTCGGGCAGCAAATCACCCGACGGCTCGGCCCGCCCGTCGCGATAATCGTAGTAATCGCACTCGATGAACTCCGGAATAATTCGCCGCGCGCCGCGATCGCTTTCCACAATGTAGTCGATGCCGACGCCCTTCAACTCGGCCATCAGCCGCGACGCGATTTTGCGATACCGTGCCCGCGTTTTCTCGTCGGGCTCGCATTCCCAAAGCGACGTGATCGCCTCGCGCGTGGTCAAATACGCCCCGCGCTTCTCGATCATCAGCGCCAAAAGCTCGCGCCCCTTCTCGCTCTTAATGTGCACCGCCTCGTTATCCACCTTAAGGCTGAACGACCCGAACAGCCGCACCTCGATTTTCCTACGATCCGCCACAGCGGTCGAGCAGAAGCCCGACCCCATCGCAGTGAACTCCGCATTGAAGCACAGGAAGTACTTCGCGCACGACACGGGAACCATCACCAGCGCAACCGATTGCGCGAATCCGGATTCCTTCGTCATCGCGAACTTGATTTTAGACGGAGCCAGGCCTTCGCGCCCATAGTCCGGCTTCAACGACTTCGTCTCAAGGCAGAATTTCCTGACCGCAGCTCTGTCGTCAGGCGCAACGAAATCCAGGAACCACATAAGGAAGTCGTCCGCGTTCATCCGCACGTTCAGCGGCGCCTTGATGGTCGCACGGTCGCTATGGCAGATGTACTTGACGGAATTCTCAAGGCGATCGACTTCGAACACGTCCTCGGCAAAGCTGGAGAACAGCATCTTGCTAAAGAAAGCCATCTCGTCGTTTTCCTGCTGATAATCCTGATCTATTTCGGCCTTTATGCAGAATGCGCTGCTGTTGAACCCGTCACCTGGGTCCACAAGCTCTATCCAGAGGTCGCATTTCACGCCCTCGCCCTTGGCCGAAACGATGTTACACGATTCCCGGCCCGAATATTCCTGCTCATAGGCGCGCATGAACGCCTGTCGGATCTTTTCTCGATCGGCCATCGACACGAAATCCATCAAGCTCAGCCCGCTGGGATCGCCAGAGGTGCCGATAAGCCGCTGCGCAACGCCGCACGTTTGCATGATGCGCGCATCGAAACCGCCGGTGACCCTCATGAGGGCGATCTTTTCGTTATGCGAGGCGGAACCTGGCACGATGTTCTCATTGGGAATCTCGCATACGATCGAATAGCCGCGCATCGTGCCGTCGTTGCCGCGAACCGAAGCCATGGTATCGACGACCCGGATAACCGAGCCGTCTTTCTTGACCAGCCGATACGCGACGCTTTCGCAACTTTCCCGCTTTGCCAGGCGCAGAACGAAATTGTCGAAGATGATGGTGTCGTCCGGATGCATCAGCGCGGTGTACGCGCAGCCGATCAACTCGACGAGCTCGGGCTTGGTGTAGCCGAGCATGTTGCAAAGGTTGTCGCTTACGAATTCAAGATGAATCGGGTCGCTCAAATAGCAGCGATGATAGCCGCCAAGGTGGTTCACGATGCTGTCCGCGGGGTTTTGAGACACAAGCCTCCCCAGGTCTTCCGCTCGGTTCATACGCTCGCCTTTCTCGTCATCCCCCAAAATACCTCATCCGCCGTTCCACATGCAGCGAAGCCGTGACCGCATTGTGACGACACGGTGACCATGCGAGGATGTTGCAGGCATTGGCAAGCAGCAATCTGTTCTGCAAGCGAAATGCTTCCCGTTCGGCAATCGGTCCCCCAACCAGTTGCCAAGCATTCAAACCCCGGAGAATGAGTTTCGCAAATTAAACTTTCAATGTCGCTTCTTCGCATTGTCGAGCTTGCGATTTCATGGACGCACCGAAAAATGTAACGAACGCAGCTGGGCGACCTCGGCCCGCCGGTGTTAGGTTCGGTTAATCCCTTTCATCGACAAAACAGCTGAACAATGCAAAGAATGATCACTATTGTGGGGGGGGGG
>CAVBAM010000154.1:0-4404 GCA_963593315.1 Candidatus Methanomethylophilaceae archaeon
GGGAACCAGTAACGCTCCTGGTAGATGACCTTCGGAGCCACCGATTTCGTGATGCGGCAGCGCCCCTGGGTGCGTCCGCGCTTCGAGGAAAGCCACAGCCAGTCGCCGTCCTCGACGCCAATCTCGCGCGCCGTCTTCGGGTTGATCCACGTCTCGGGGTACGGGTACATCTCGCGGGTGTAGGGGGTGTTGCGCAGCGTTCCGTGATGGAAGTACGGCAGGCGTCCCTGCGTGAGCGTGTACGGATAGTTCGCGTCATAGCCCGGGTCGCCCTCGATGGGGCTTTCGTAGGGCTCGATGTAGTACGGCAGCGGATTGTAGTTGTTCGACTTCGGGAACACGTCGGTCGCGGGTTCCATAGACCCCTTGCCATCGACCGAACCGGTGTTGCCCAGGTTAATCAGGCCGTCGAAGTAGGGCTCGCAGCGCTTGGAAGTGGTATTGAAACCGGCGGGCTTGGTCGGGTCGTCATCGTCGGGGAACAGGTGGCTGTCGTAGGATTTCGCCGCGTACTCCTCGATGGTCTGGTATTCGGAAGGCGCCTGGGCCTCGAAGGTCTTCCAGTCCCAGTCCTCACGGTTGTAGTAGAAGCTTCCCACGAAGTAACCGACGTAGTCCTTGTACTCGTCGTAGGTCTTCCAATACGTGCCGTAGAACTTGCCCGCCACATTGGGGTCGAACGAATCGATGCAGCGCTTGTGACCGCGTTTGGCCAGGGCTGCCGCCAGCCATGACCAGTGCATGCACTCGTCGACGGCCTCGTAGAGCTGCGTGCAGGGACGGCGAATGGCGTAGGTGTTCAGGCGGTCCTGCGCGTAGGCCGTCTCAAGCCACTCGGCGGTGGGCAGCACGTAGTCGGCCAGGCACACCGAGGTGGTGGTCCAATGCATGTACATGTGCACGTTCAGCTCGTTTTTCAGCATGGCGTTGTACAGGCGCGTCGCGTTGCCGATCATCACGAGCTTGTTGCCCGAACGCTCGATCCAAATGCGCGGGCGATACGGCTCGCCGGTCTCGATGGCCTTGAGAACCGTCGGGATATGGCTCGCGAGCCAGTGCCCCAGGCCCTTATGCTCGGTGTAACCCAGGCGCGCGTTCGCCTCAGACTCGGGCATGCGCAGCGGATGGTCGGGATGGTGCAGGCCGAAAGGCTGCACGACGTAGTTGCAGGGCTCGACGTAGCACGGGCGGTTCTGCACGATGGAGCCGGGCTGGCGGATGCAGCCCATGAGGATGTCCAGGATGGCGTCGCCCTGCGCGGCCTGCGCGGAGTTGATGGTCTGGTCGGTCGCCACGCCGAGCGACACGCCGGCGTTCGGGCAGCCCTCGACGTAGATTTTGATGGCCTCCTCGATCTTGCCGGCATCCAGCCAGCACACCTCGGCGGCGCGCGCAAGCGTCCATTCGGCAACATGTTCCTTCATGATCTGGAACGCGGTGCGCGCCTGCTCGCCGTTAGGCAGCGTGTAAGTGCCGAACATCTCGGGGTCGATCGAGCCATCGGAAGGGAACGGGTAGGGCATCGCCACGGCGGCGTTGGTCTTCTTGTCCCACACGACGTATTCGTCCTCGCTGCCAAGCCCCAGCTCGCTGGCGCGATAGGTCAGGCGCGTGTCCTCGTGCACCAGGAAGGGCAGATTAGTCCACTCGCGGCAGAAGTCCTTCGCCCACAAGTCGTGCTCGATGATGTAGTTGATCCACGCGAGCATGAGCGCCACGTCGGTGCCGGGGCGGATGGGCAGCCACACGTCGGCGCGCGCCGCATCGGGCGTCAGGCGCGGATCGATGACCACCGTCTTCATGCCGTTGTTGCGCAGCTGCGTGACCACGCGGCCCGTCGAGCCGATGCCATGCTGGGAAGGGCCGACGCCCCACATGACGTAGCTCTTCGTTTGGGTGTAGGTGCCCTCCTTCATGTTGTCGGGCAGATATACCTCGGTGACCGGGCCGTCGGCCAAGCTGGTGTCGGCGGTGCCGTTCATGGCCGATTCCATATGATTGCGCGGCAGATAGCACTGCGCGCAGCCCGGCTCGAAGAAGTTGCCGCCGCCCCACACGGAAAGGAAGCGCGCCGGGCTGAAGAACTGCGGATTACCGCCGCCGCCCGTGGAAGTGACCAGGCACTTCGGACCCTCTTTCTGATACCACTCCCACATGACCGCGGAAATCTCGTCCATAGCCTGCGCCCAGCTGATGCGCTCCCATTCGTTGGAGCCGCGCTCGCCCACGCGCTTCATGGGGTACTTGATGCGGTTGGGGTTGTACAGCGCCTGGATGCCGGCAAGGCCCTTCGCGCACGCGGCGCCCTTGTTCATGGGGTCATCCGGGTCGCCCTCGAGCTTCACCACCTTGCCGTCGCGCACATGCGCGATCATGCCGCAGTTGTTCAGGCACGCACGGCAGATGGTGCGCAGCTTCTGCGTTTCGCCCGCGCCGGCGGCATGGGCCGGCTCAACCTGCAATAGGTTGCTGGTCGCCTCGCCCGCCATGGCGCACGCCGCGCCCGCAAATGCGGAAAGCTTCACGAAGCTGCGTCTGCTGATACTCTTCGTCGCCAAAACAGTCCCGTCCTTTCTTTCTACCTTGTCCTCGTCTCATCGTCCTATGTGCCATCGGTTTCTTCATGCGGCCTCGACACGCGAGGCATCACCGAAGTCTGCTTGAGCAGGGGCTCAACCCGCGTCTTGGAACATGCAAAACCGATTGGTACCGAAATGGGAATATGAAAGGAAAAGCCGCTGTGCGACGCGCGGTCGCAATGCGCAAGGAGGGGGTTCGCGCATCGCGGGGGAAGGAGAAGCGCCTCAAACGAGGGTGTCGCGCTTGGGGGTAAAAACACCCGCGCGTCGCACAGCGGCTTTCCGCAAGTGCCGCCCGATCAGCTAGCGAGCAGGATGCGCCGGCCCGCTTCGGTGGCATGCCAGGCGCCATCCCACACGATGCCGCCGGCGCTTTCGAGCGCATCCATGAAGAACTGCGGGTATACGCGCTCGCCTTCGGGGGAGATGACGTTGCCGCCGCCCTCGACGGCCTGCTCGAGCTCCTCGCGCGTGGCCCCTTCTACGGGCAGGCAAGCCGCCAGCACCCGCTTGAACACCGTTTCATAATGAGGGCGTTGCGCAAGAAGCGCGCGCAACGTGTTCGCCGGATCGATTGAAGACGAGAGTTCCCGGCCCGCCTCGGTGATGGCGATCATGTCCGACACGTCGGCCTCAAGCGGAATGGATTCATCAAGCTGGATGTCCTCCAAGGTGCCCTCGTACGCTTCGCCATCGACGCTCAGAGCTTCATCAACGGCGCCGGCGCGCACCAGCATGTCGATGACGACCGCGGGCTTTTGCGCGAACGAGTCGCTCCACGCTTCGGCCGCGGACTTCTCAAGCTCGGCCCGCTGGCAGGGCTTGCCGTCGCAGAGTAGACCCAGCACACAGGCCACGGGCGCCTTCAAACGTGGATTATGTTCCACCAAATCGATTGCCATGATTCCCCCTTGACTGTCCGAAGGGATACCGGGCAAGCCCCTTGCTTGCGCCTCCTTACGAAAGATCCGGGAGTCGGCATTTGCCGCGCCACTCCGAGACCTTCGCCTTGCGTCCCTCGACGAAGGGCACTGTACGCGCCAAGACCTGATGAGCGCTTGACCGAAAAAGGATGAAATTGGGGACGATTCATAAGGACTATCGGGCGGGGAACCTCCATCACTCAAAAGGGATTAGTTCCGTTATTTTCCCAGGTGAAAGGTGTAGTAGCGAGAGGTCACGGCCTTTGCTGGGCATCAAAAAGGGCCGTCCGGCGGACGGCCCTTGCGAGCGGGCACGCTTGACGCGACCCGCCACTATGTTTTGCGATGCTATTCCTGCGGCTGCTCGATGGCCTTCATGGCCTCGATAACGCTGGCGAACAGCTCGTCAAGCTCCATGCCGTTGAGCTCGGCGCCGCGGGCGATGTTTTCACGGCTGCAGCCGGCCGCGAACTTCTTGTCCTTGTACTTCTTCTTCAGGCTCTTCACGCTGAAGTCCTGCACCGACTTGCTCGGGCGCATCAGCACCGCCGCCTGAATGAGGCCGGAAAGCTCGTCGCAGGCGAACAGCACCTTCTCCATCTTCGCCTCGGGCTTGGGCAGCGACTCGTTCAAGTCGGAGTTATGCGTCTGGATGCAGCGCGCCACCACGGGGCTGACGCCGGCATCGATGAGCATTTCGGCCGCCTTAATGGTATGGTCGGCGACCGAGGGGAACTCCTCCCAGTCAACGTCGTGTAGAAGCCCGACGATGCCCCAGAACTCGACGTTTTCGGGATCGTGCATTTCGGCGTAGTAGCGCATCAGGGCCTCGAGCGTCTCGCCGTGCTTGAGATGGAACTCGTCGGCGTTGTGCTTAGCCAGCAGCGCATGGGCCGCCTCGC
>CAVBAM010000155.1:0-4384 GCA_963593315.1 Candidatus Methanomethylophilaceae archaeon
TCATCTGGTCGCACAGGCTCGCCGTCTGGCCCATCGCTTCCACGAGAGCGGCGGCCGCCGGATGTTCGAGCAGGTCAAAGGCGTACAGCACGCCGTAGGCCATGCGCCGCGGGTCGCGCACGGCGGCGGCACCGCCGGGCATGGGCACGTAGGCGAAGTTGGCGAAGCGCTCGAAGGCCTGCTGATTGGCGACCATGACCTCGCCGCCCCAGATGCGCCCGTCCACGCCGTAGCCGGTGCCGTCGAACGCGATGCCGCACACGGGCCCGAACAGGCCGTTCTCGCCGAGCACCGACGCGATGTGGGCGTGATGGTGCTGCACCTCGATTAGCGCTGCGCCGGTGGATTCCGCCTGCTCGCGCGCCCATTTGCTAGTGAGATATTCGGGGTGCGGATCGCAGGCGAGACGCTTCGGCACCTCCTGGAAGAGCTTCTCGTAGCGCGACTTCGCCTCGAGCCAGGCATCGTAGGTTTCGGCGTTCTCGACGTCGCCGATGTGCTGCGAGACGAAGGCCTCGGGCTTGGCGGCATCGGCGGCGGCATCGGAGCCGCCGGCCCCTTCCCCACCCGCCGCACGCACGAGCGCAAAGGTAGCCTTCTGCTCGGGACCGACTGCGAGCAGCGTTTCCTGACGCGGATTGGCCTCGGGGCAGTCGAGCGGGATGGGCAACGGCGCGAAGCCGCGGGCGCGGCGGACGAATTGGATGGCCTGCTCGCCACCGGCCTGCACCACGCGCAACACCGAATCGTCGTAGCGCGAGAGGATTTCCCGGTTGTTGCCCAGGATGACGTCGGCGATGCCGCCGAGGACGGCACGGGCTTGCGCGTCGTCGGTCACGATGGGTTCGTTATGCATGTTCCCCGAGGTCATGACCAACATGGGAAGCGCATCCTCGCCCCGCTCGGCGCGGACGGCCTCGGAGAAATCATGCAGCAGCAAATGCTGCACCGGCGTGCACGGCAGCATGACGCCGAGTTCCGGCAGCTTGTCGGCCAGGCCGGGCGCGAGCTGCGCCTCGGGGCGCTTGCGCAGAAGCACGATGGGGCGCTTCGTCGACTCGAGCTGTTCCTGCTCGACCGCATCGACGCGGCAGACGCGCCGCGCGTCGTCAGCAGTGGCCACCATGACGGCGAACGCCTTGCCCTGGCGGCGCTTGCGTTGCCGCAGGGTTGCCAACGCCTCGGGGTTCGCGGCGTCGCACACCAAGTGGAAGCCGCCCAAGCCCTTGACCGCCACGATGCCGCCCGCCATAAGCACGCGCACCGCCGCAGCGAAGATGGCATCGGACGCCTCACGCGTGCCGCCCCAAGCGATTGACCAGGCAGGATCATCGGAGCACGGGGCGAACGCGAGGGCATTGGAATCGTCCGGGCATGCGTCCAAGGTCAGCGAGGGCGTCTGAGGTGCGTCAGATTGCCCCGCCGCAGCGCCAAGCGTACTTTGGTACGCGCCGCGCGCTGCACAAGGGGCAAGGTGACGCACCTCAGGCGGCCGCAACGTCGAGTCGATTCGATCTGCCGGCAAGCAGATCGAAACAGCAGGCCCGCATTCCCAGCAGGCGTCGGGCTGCGCATGGAAGCGCCGGTCGGCCGGGTCGGCGTATTCCCCGGCGCAACGCGGGCACATCTCGAAGGCCTTCATCGAGGTTGCCGGGCGGTCGTAGGGCAGCGAGTCGATGATGGTGAAGCGCGGCCCGCAATTCGTGCAGTTGATGAACGGGTAGCGGTAGCGCCGGTCGTTGGGGTTGAACAGCTCGGACAGGCAGTCGTCGCACGTGGCCAGGTCGGGCGACACGAGCGTGGTCTTCTCCGCCGCCGCGTCGTCGGAAAAGCGGATCTCGAAGCTGGTGAAATCCTCCAACGGCACTTCCTTGAGGTCGACCTCGGTCACCTTAGCCGCCGCCGGCGGGTTCATATGCAGCTCGGTCACGAACTCGTCGAGCAGCTTCGCCTCGCCCTCGGCGTGGATGAACACACCTTCGGTAGCATTGAGCACCCAGCCGTTGATGAGGTATTTCTTCGCTAGGCGATACACGAACGGACGGAAGCCCACCCCCTGCACGATGCCCTTCACTTGAATGTCGAGCGCCTCGACCATACCAACCCCCTCGAAAAGAAAGGCGGGCACACGGCCCGCCCTTCGCGTACGTTGCTTTATCCAGCTTAGCGCTGAGCAAGCTCTTCCAGAATGTCGCAGACAACCTCGGCCAGCGCGCGCAAGGTGACGCTGGAGTTGTCCGGCAGATGCAGATGCACGCAGCGGCGTCCACGGTCGGCAAGCGTGACCAGGTCGCCCGACGCCTGCGCCTTCGCCAGCGAACCCAGGCTTTCGGCCTCCTGCTTCAGCGGAATGTCCTTCAGCTCGTCGGCGGACAGGATGAGGAACACGCCGCAGTTCGGGCCGCCCTTGTGCAGCTGGCCCGTGGAGTGCAGGTAGCGCGGACCCACTTCCAGGCATGAAACCACGCCGCGCTTGTCGGCGACGCCGTGGCGGATGGTCTCCAACGCCTCGCGGCGGCCTTCGCCCGTGAACGGCAAAAACGCGTTGAGCGCGAAGAAATCGCCGGGCTGAATGCTGCCGAGCAGGGCGCGCAGCGAGGAGCGCACGTCGGTGCAGTCCTTGAAGCACGGGGCCTGGCGAACCTCCACCTGGCCCATGTTCACATCATCGATGAAGTCCTGCACGTAGTCGGGCTCGGGCTGGCCGTCACGCAGGATGTCGAGCACCACGGCCTTGGCCGAGGCGACGTCGGGCTGGTCGAAGGGGCTGACCTTCATGAGGTAGCCGCACATGGCGACCGCGTATTCCCACATGACGAAGTGTTCGGGCAGGTCGTAGACGCTTTCGATCTTGAACGCGGCGCGCGGGATGGTCGAGTCGATGTAGGACAGGCCCATCTCGAAGTTGCGACGCTCGTCCCACAGGTCGTTCTGCGTCTGGTACATGATGATGCTGCGGTCGCCCGGGTCCTTCGCCAGAAGCAGCGAGTCGATCTCGATGTTGGGCAGGATGCCCTGGCCGTTCTTACCGACGGATTCCGCGACCAGCTGCTCGATCCACAAGCCCAGCACGCGGCCGCGCTTCTGGGTGAGGAAGGAGAACTTGTTGCGGCCCTGCAGGTAGTTGTCGTACAGGAAGGCCGCCAGGCCGATGGCCGGATTGTCGATGGCGTCCTCGCTGCAAATGCGCTCGGCCTCGGCCGCGTGTGCCATGAATTCCTGCAAATTGATGCCCACGAGCGCAGCGGGCAGCAAGCCGAACACGGACAGCGCGCTGAAACGGCCGCCGACCGACGGTTCGCCGGAGAACACGGCGGCCCAACCCTCTTCGCGGGCCTGGGCTTCCAGCGCCGAGCCCGGATCGGTGATGGCGACCAGGTGTTTCACCAGCTCTTCGTTGGAAATGCGGTCGGAAAGCATCTCGCGCACGGCACGCAGCGCCAGGCGCGGCTCGATGGTTCCGCCAGACTTCGACGAGATGATGAACAGCGTGGCCTGCGGATCAATTTCCGACAGGATGCCGCGCACGCGTACCGGGGAATCGGAGTCGAGTGTGCGGAACTGAACCCGGGAAGAGTCGGGCTTGTTGTATTTCGTGATGGTCATGGGGGCCTGCGTGGACCCGCCCTGACCGATAAGCACCACCCATTTCAGGCCTTGGGCGATGATGGAGTCGGCAAACGACTGGATTTCGTGCAACGGGTACGGCGGGTTGGAGCCCAGATCCGCCCACCCCATGAAGTTCCGTGCGCATTCCTGCGCCTCATCGGAGAAAGCGAACAGCGTCGCATCCTTGGCATGCATACGGCTAGCAGCGCATTCCTTCACCAGCGTTTTGGCGGAGGGGTACAACTTCTCCATTTCACCAGACAGCATGAGCACCTTCTTTCTGCATAAGTACCGGACATTCTAGCAAAGCCGGGGAAAGGTTGCCCCGAGGGTGCCCGACCTGTGGCGAAGCTGTGAAAGCGATGTGCGCGAGGACGCGAACGAAGCGAGTTTCGCCCCGAACGCAGCGAGGGAGCTTGCTGCGAGGCTTCCGCCGCGTGCGGCAATCGCTAAGCCTCGGCGTCCCTCGAACCAAAAAGGCCCCGGCGCTTTCACACCGGGGCCTCCAAGCGAACCGTTCAGCTAAAAGCCGGCGTTCGCTACCTAGCGGTCGTTCTTCCGCATGCGGCGGGCACGCAGGGCAACCGCACCGCTCACGGCCGCGAGACCGGCGATGGCAGCCAAGGCGCCGGCCAACGAATCGCCCGTCTTGACCGAGGACGTGGCAGCAGTCGCGGTCTTCCCCGTCGTCGTGGTCTTCGACGCCTCCGGGGTCTTATCCGTCGTGGTCTTCGGCGTCTCCGGGGTCTTCGGCTCCTCGTACTTGTTGTCGAAG
>CAVBAM010000156.1:0-4383 GCA_963593315.1 Candidatus Methanomethylophilaceae archaeon
GTTCCACGCCGACACCGCCGTCATCACAGACGTCACCGCTTTTGAGGCCGAGGGCGCCAAGAGCATGTACTTCGGCGGCATCGCCGAGCGCGTGCAGCAGGTCGCCGGCAACGTTGCCATCTACACCATCGGCGCTGGCGTGTTTGACGGCGCCGAGGGTGCCAACGGCTCCGTCGCCGAGCAGGAGTGGGTTGCCCCCGCTCGCCCGGTGAAGGTCGTTTCCTCCCAGGTCATCGAGAAGAGCGGCGTGAACCTGTTCAACGCCGACGTCGTCGTGGCCGCCGGCCGCGGCTTCGCCGAGGAGTCTCAGCTGTCCATGGCAAACGACCTGTGCGACAAGCTGGACGCCGGCCTTGCCTGCTCCCGTCCGCTGACCGAGGGCGTCAACTGGCTGCCGACCGAGCGCTACGTCGGCGTTTCCGGCCTGATGCTGGCCCCGAAGGCCTACATCGCCGTGGGCATCTCCGGCCAGATGCAGCACATGGTCGGCTGCAACCGCTCCGGTGCCATCTTCGCCATCAACAAGGACAAGAACGCCCCTGTCTTCAAGCAGTGCGACTTCGGTCTGGTGGGCGACATCAAGGACGTCCTGCCGGCCATCACCGCAGCCCTGTAAGGGGGCTCCTTCCGCGCCGCGCTTCTCTGCGCAGCCCTTGTGCGAAAACCTCTCCTAAGATACAACCCCTCCAAAAAAGATAAGCCCTTTACATCTTTTGCGGAGCGCGGTGCGGGAGTCTCGATAGTTAATGAATTGGCGGCCGTTTTCGGCCGCCAATGAAAGGATATATCCATGTCAGATTTCGACGTCATCGTCGTGGGCTCCGGTTGCGCCGGCGGCGTGGCGGCGTATGTCGCCGCATCCGCGGGCAAGTCCGTCCTGGTCGTGGAGCGCGGCAACTTCGCCGGCGCCAAGAACATGACCGGCGGCCGCATCTATTCCCACTCGCTCAAGCAGGTCTTCCCGAACTTCGAGACCGAGGCTCCCGTCGAGCGCAAGATCACGCACGAGCGCATCGCCATGATGGACCCCGCATCCAACATGACCATCGACTTCACCTCCGCCGAGCTCGGCGAGGAGGGCAAGGACTCCTACTCCGTGCTGCGCGGCCCCTTCGACCAGTGGATCGCCGAGCAGGCCGAGGATGCCGGCGCCGAGTACATCTGCGGCATCGCCGTCGAGGAGCTCATCAAGGACGAGTCCGGCCGCGTCGTGGGCGTTCGCGCCGGCGAGGACGAGATCACCGCTCAGGTGGTCATCCTGGCCGAGGGCACGAACTCCATGCTCTCCGAGCGCTGCCTGGGCAACCCCCGCCCGAAGGCCAACCAGATGGCCGTCGGCATCAAGGAGGTCTTCGAGCTTCCCGCGCAGACCATCGAGGACCGCTTCCTGCTCCCCGAGGGCGAGGGCGCGGCCATGCTGTTCGTGGGCGACTGCACCAAGGGCAGCGTCGGCGGCGGCTTTATGTACACCAACAAGGAATCCATCAGCTTGGGCCTCGTGGCCACCATCTCCCTGGCAGCCGACGGCGGCCGCAACGAGGTGCCGGTCTACCAGATGCTCGAGGACTTCAAGAACCATCCGGCGGTCGCCCCCATCATCAAGGGCGCCAAGATGACCGAGCATTCCGGCCACATGGTCCCCGAGGGCGGCTACAACATGATCCCGACCTACATCTTCGACGGCTGCCTCATCGCCGGCGAGACCGCGGGCCTGTGCATGAACATGGGCTACCAGGTGCGCGGCATGGACTTCGCCGTCGCCTCCGGCCGCATGGCCGCCGAGGCCGCGATCAAGGCCATCGACGCCGGCGACACGTCGGCCGCGGGCCTCGCCTCCTACAAGGACGCCATGGAGGGCTCGTTCGTCATCCAGGACCTGCGCACGTTCTCCAAGTGGCCGCACGTCATGGAGGAGTGGGACTCCATGTTCACCGACTACCCGGTGATGGTGAAGGAAATCTTCAACGCTATGTTCAGCGTTGACGGTCAGCCCCAGAAGCCGCTCATGAAGCGCATGATGCCCATCGTCAAGAAGCGTGGGCTGTTCAAGCTCGGCGGCGAGGTTCGTAAGGCGGTGAAGGCGCTGTGAGCAAGGTTTGCGAGATCACGGTCAACGTCGATGAGGCGCTGTCCGTCAACAAGTACGAGGTCGACGAGGAGACCCCGCATATCGAGCTGTGCGAGGAGGACATCGACAAGGTCGACCACGAGGAGTTCCTCAAGCTCGTGCGCGTGTGCCCGGCGGCGCTGTACAAGATCGACGAGGACGGCCACAAGTCCTTCGATTACGCCGGCTGCCTCGAGTGCGGCACCTGCCGCATCGCCTGCGAAGGCACCATCATCAAGAAGTGGGTCAATCCCGGCCCGACGATGGGTATCGAGTACCGCTTCGGCTAGGCCGACGGCGTTTGATATCGCTGCATGAAAAGGAAGCGCCCTCGAGCATATCGAGGGCGCTTCCTTTGTTTCGTTTCCAGCCAACCATGATCGACTAGTTTGCGGGGGTTGATGGAATGCTGTAAAACATGCACGTTAGCGAGAACTATTCTTGTCCGATTCTCCGGCTTCGCCGGAGTGCGCGCTCTTGCGAACGCGCCTACATAATTCTGTTGTAACGGTAACCTGGTGCAATGATAACCTGGCGGTTTCGGAAAGCTGGCGCAACGGCAATCTGTCGTAACGGTATATCTTGCGGTAACGGCTACCTGGCGGAAATGGTGATTCCGCTATAACAATTCGTAGGGTCGATCGCAAGATCGACCAGGCCGTCGGCGATGTTGGGACATCGGGAACTCGTCGGCCGGCACGTTTCGTCAGCCCGCTGAATAACATCGCTGCATCTTCTATTCTGCGCTTACTTCTCCAGGGGTCCCAAGATGAACATCGTGAACGTGCTTTCCGCCACCGTTTTACCTTCTTGGGTTTTGATGTCGATATGGCATACCGTGGTGGTCCGTCCCTTGTGGGTCGTGTGCGCGCTGACGGTCAGAAGCTGAGGTTTGACCGCGCGAATAAAGTTGGTCGCATTGGTGATGGCGACGTTGGATAGCCCGTAGGCGTAGGTGGCCATGCCGGCTGCAGCTTCGAGCATGCAGCTGATGAAGCCCCCGAAAATGGTGCCGTGCAGGTTAGCCTGACTTTCCGGAACCTCGATTTCGTATACGACGCTCCCCGGATCGGACTGTTTGATGGTTACTGCGTTGCGAAATTCGGTTTGACCTGCGGGGATGTTGTTCATCAAGCCCGCCACGTAATCGGGAGTCAATTCGGCCATGTGTTCCGTCCTTTCGTTTGAGATGGCGCCACTGTAGCGCTTTTGGGGGTGCCGGGGGAGGGACAGTTTTTAGTTCTTGGCCCCTATGCAAGTCCGTTCGCATTCGCTCACAGGCGCAGAATGCTCCGGGCTTTGTGCTTTCGTGCGTTATCATAACCGAGAGTAAAGGGCAGTCTGAAAGCGAGGGGATAGCCATGAACGAGCTTATGCATGAGACCCTGCGCTCTCATTACCAGCGCATCGGCGCTGTGCGCAGCCATGCGGGGCGCTGCGCAATGGATATCCCTCCCTCCATCGCCGGCAAGCGCGTCTTGGATGTTTGCTGCCGTAAGGGGAAAGGCGCGTTCGAGCTTTCCGACTATACCGGCAAAGATGGTTTTGTTCTCGGGATCGACCCTGATGCATCTAACGTGGATAGAGCCCGCGCATGTGCCGCCGATAATCATTGGGCGGGAAATAGATGGCAATCCTACCTGCGTTTTTCCCAGGCGTGGCCGGAAGACCTTTCCTGCGCGGGTGTCTTGGATCGCTCCTTCGATCTTGTCTACATCAACTCCGCCCTAAATTTGTGTTGGGACCTGCAGCTTGCCTTGGCGGAATTTCATCGCGTCTTGGTCCCCGGTGGTCGTCTCTGGGTTGCCGAGGGCATTTTTTCTGCCGGCGGGGAAGTGCAATCTGCTCCAGCCGCAGAAGTCGGTGCGGATGATGTGTTCTCAGCCGCCCAGTCGTGCGATGTTTTCGATGCTGCATGTCGCGCCGCCGGCTTTTCATCGGTTTCCTTTGGCAAAGCCGTAGCGGTGTATCCTGATGACGTGGGCGGGTGCAGCTCGGTGCCATCGCCTGAGTTTGTTCGCTGCTCGGTTTGCGGCATTGCTTAGGGTAGGTTAAGCGATTCTTGTGATTATCTGCGCTTATCGGCTCTAAACGCTAGGTAAGGGACGCAGTTTGTGGTATACATGTTCTTGCATGCAAGCAAGCGCATCGGCTGATGCGCACCATACTTTCGTAGATGAGGAAAGTGGGTTATTACCCGCTTTTTTTGTTGTAGTACCCCGGAAAGGAGCAGCGCGTGCTCAGCAAAAAAGAAACCGAGCTGCTTGAGGCGCTTG
>CAVBAM010000157.1:0-4375 GCA_963593315.1 Candidatus Methanomethylophilaceae archaeon
TGCCACCGCAGTTGAAGGCGAAGACGGCGTGCCAGGGCGGCCCGCAGCGTCGAGTAGTCCGGTTTGCCGTAGGCAAACCGGAACCAGATTAGTTTTCGCCGAGCGCCCAGCGCGTGAAGCCGGTCACCTTGATGGAGCCGCCGAGCTTCTTGGCGCACTCGTCGGTGTAGGCCAGCACGCTCTGGTCGGGGTTCTTAACGAAGGCCTGCTCGGTCAGGCAGTTCTCCTTGTAGAACTTCTCCAGGCGGCCCGTGGCCATCTTCTCCTGGATGGCCTCGGGCTTGCCGGACTCGGCAGCCTGAGCCTTGTAGATGCTCTTCTCATGCTCGACGACCTCGGCCGGCACGGACTCGCGGGTGGCGGACACCGGGGAAGCGGCGGCAACCTGCATGGCAACGTCGCGGCCATAGGTCTGGAAGTCGGCGGAAGCCGGGTCGATGCCCTCGACCTCGAAGGTCACGAGAACGCCGATCTTGCCGCCACCATGGATGTAGGAGGAGACAGCGCCGGCCTCGACGGTGGTGGCACGGGGCAGCTGCATGTTCTCGCCAAAGGTGTGGATGGCGTCGGTCAGCACGTCGGCAACGGTCTCGCCCTCGGCGTCGGCGGCCTTCGTGGCCTCGGCGTCGGCGGCCTTGGCGGCCAGAGCGGCACGGGCGATCTTCTCGGCGCAAGCCTTGAACTTCTCGTTGGAGCTCACGAAGTCGGTCTCGCAGTCGAGCTCGACGATGGCGGCAGCGGTGGCGTCGTCGGACAGAACGGTCATGACGGTGCCCTCGTTGGTGGCGCGGCCGGCCTTCTTGGCGGCGGCGGCCAGACCACGGGTGCGCAGGACGTCGACGGCCTTGTCCATATCGCCGTCGGCCTCGACGAGCGCCTTCTTGCACTCCATCATGCCGGCATCGGTCATTTCGCGAAGTTCCTTGACCATGGAAGCGGTGATAGCAGCCACGTTGGATCCTTTCTATCGTTTACCACGGCAGCGGGAAGCGCCGCCGCATGTTACCTGTAAAAAACGCCGCCGGCCGCCTGATTGGAGGGACCGACGGCGCAACTACCTACTTGAGCGGTGCAGCTTATTCGGCAGCGGGGGCAGCAGCCTCGGTGGCCTCGGCGGCAGCAGCCTCGGCAGCCGGAGCAGCCATTTCCTCGGCGGTCACCGGGGCGCCGGTGCCGGCGATGACGGCGTCGGCGATGAAGTCGGCCAGCAGCTTGACGGAGCGGATGGCGTCGTCGTTGGCCGGGATGCCGTACTCCACGTCGTCCGGGTCGCAGTTGGTGTCCAGCGTGCCGACGATCGGGATGTTCAGGCGATGGGCCTCGCGGATGGCGATTTCCTCACGGTTGGTGTCGATCACGAAGATGGCGTCGGGGACGCGCTTCATGTTGCGGATGCCGTTGAGGTTGGTCTGCAGCTTGGACAGCTCCTTGCGCAGCAGGATCTGCTCCTTCTTCGGCAGCAGCGCCATGCGGCCGTCGGCCTCCATGCCCTCGAGCTCCTCCATGCGCTGCACGCGGGAGCGGATGGTCACGAAGTTGGTCATCATGCCGCCGAGCCAACGGGCGTTGACGTAGGGCATGCCGCAGCGGTTGGCGGCGTCGGCGACGGCTTCCTGAGCCTGCTTCTTGGTGCCCACGAACAGCACGGAGCCGCCGTTCTTGGCGATGTTGGAAACGAAGGTGTAAGCCTGGTCCATGCCGACGAGCGTCTGCTTGAGGTCCAGGATGTAGATGTCGCCGCGAGCGCCGAAGATGTAAGACTTCATCTTCGGGTTCCAGCGGCGCTTCTGATGACCGAAGTGCGCGCCAGCGTCAAGCAGCGTCTGAATGCTGATTTTTGCCATTGTTCTCTCCATTCGTTAGTCCTCTGCACGCGGTCTTCCCCGGAGCCCGCAACCGATTTCCGGCCACTAGCGGGACGAGTCGCGCATGCATGTGTGATAAAAACAGCCCTCGAAGTATAAAACGCCCCCTCGCGCTGCGCAAGGGGGCGTTTTCCCACGGCGGCGAACCTCACATCATCGCCAAATCAGCCGAATCAGACCTCGTACTTCTTGCTGTTGCGCATGGACAGCGTCACCGTGGTGGCGTTGTGCAGAAGCGAGGAAGCCTGCGGCGTGATGATGCCGGCGATGCCGGCGGCGAGCAGCGCCGAATTGATGAGCATAACGCCCTTGAAGCTGGCGGACAGGCGCTCCATCAGGCCCTCGGACATGCGCCGCAGAGACACGATGGCGCTCATGTTGCCGCCCGTGAGCGTGATGTCGGCCACTTCCTTGGCCACGGCGGTTCCCTGTCCCATGGCGATTCCCACGTCGGCTAAGGCCAGCGCCGGGGCGTCATTGACGCCGTCGCCCACCATGACCACGCGGGCCCCGTCGGCCTTGAGGCCTTCCACGAAAGCGTACTTGTCCTCGGGGAGCAAGTTCGCGTGGAACTCCGTCACGCCCGCGGCCGCAGCGACGCGCTCGGCCGTGCGTTCGTTGTCGCCGGTGAGCATGATGACGCGCGCGAATCCGAGCTTGCGCAGCTCGGCCACCGCTTCTGGCACGCCGGGCTTGAGCGGGTCGTGCACGCCGATGACGCCCATGAGCTTGCCGTCGACCGCCAGATACAGCGGCGAGAGCCCGTCGGTTTCCTTTGCGATGAGCGCCTTCTGCTCGTCGGTGATGGCCACCTTTTCGTCACCAACCACGAAGTGTTCCGAGCCGATGACGACGCGCTTGCCGTCAAGGGAGCTGGCGATGCCATGCGCGACGATGTATTCCACCTCGGCATGGCGCTCGCGATGCTCCAAGCCCCGATCGGCGGCGGCGCGTACAACGGCGCGGGCCACCGGATGCGGGAAGTGCTCTTCCAGGCAGGCGGCGAAGCGCAGCACCTCGTCGGCATCCCAGCCGTCGAGCGTGAGCACGCTGGCGACCTCGGGCGTCGCCTCGGTAAGCGTGCCCGTCTTGTCGAAGACGATGGTGTCGGCCTGCGCCATGTTCTCCAGATGCTGCGAGCCCTTGACGGTGAAGCCGGACTGCGCGGACTGGCTCATGGCGGAAAGCACCGCGATGGAGCCCGTGAGCTTCAGGGCGCACGAGTAGTCGACCATCAGCGCCGCCGAGGTTTTCACCAGGCTGCGCGTGGTGAGCGCCACGGCACCCGCCAGCAGGAAGTTCCACGGCACGATGCGGTCGGCCAGGTGCTCCATGCGCGATTGCGTCACCGACTTGTAGGTTTCGGTCTGCTCGACGAGGTTCACGATGGAACGCAGCTTGGTCTGGCCCTCGTTGGCGCGAACCTCAACGATGATCTCGCCGTCCTCGACCGCGGTGCCGGCGAACACGTCGTCGCCGACGGTGCGCTCGACGGCCAGCGGCTCGCCAGTGAGCGCCGCCTGGTTGACCATGGCGGTGCCGGACACGACGACGCCGTCGACGCTGACGGGCATGCCCGTGCGCACGGCAATGCGCTGGCCGGGCTTGAGCGAGTTTGCAGGCACCTGCGTTTCCGTATCGCCTTCAACCAGCTGAGCCGTTTCGGGCAGATCGAGCAGCGCGTTGATGAGCGCGCCCTCCGAACGGCTGCGCGTGTATTCCTCGAGCGTCTCCCCCACGTTGAGCAAAAGCATGGTAAGCCCCGCGGTGCGCGGGTCGCGCTTGACGAAGGAGATGCCGATGGCGGCGGCGTCGAGCACCGGAACATCCAGGCGGCCAGCTGCCAGCGACTTCAGGCCCGCCCACAGGAATTTGCGGTAGCTCCACACCGTCCATGCCGCGGCAAGGGGCTTCGGCAAAAACCAACGGCGCATGAAGTGCGCACCCACCAGGCTCGCCAAGTCCATGAGCAGCGAATGCGTGCGCGGGGCGAGGTCGAGCCCGCAGCCGGATTTCGCCTTGGAAATGGCCTCGGCGTCGATGGAAGCCAGATGATCGAGCACGCGCTTGCGCGCGCCCGCCGTTGCGCGATAGACGATGGCCACGCTGCCGATGCGGGGATAAACCGTCGACTTCGTGATGTCGGGGCATTGGCCCAGCACGCGGTAAAGGGCATCAAGATCCGCTGACGGGACATGGCCCGCCAGCGTCACGCGCAAACGGCCAGGAAGCTCGTTTGCGATTTTGTACTGCATGATGCGCGCTATTCGGCGGCGGGCTCGGCAGGTGCGGCGACCTCGGCCTTGCCGGCCTCATTGATGTAGCTGGCCTCGGCGACGATGTCGTCAACCTGGCACTTGGCCTGCTCCACGACGTCCTGGTAGGCAGCCTTGGCCTGCAGACCCTTGGCGACGCCCTGGACGTACACCTTCTTGGCAGCATCGGAGGTGACGGCCTTCACGCCCACCGTGCCGAGCAGAAAACCAGCGCCGATCAGCCAACCACCATTC
>CAVBAM010000158.1:0-4370 GCA_963593315.1 Candidatus Methanomethylophilaceae archaeon
TTTCCGGACATGCGTCCGATTCGCTGTCGGTGGCGCTCGGCCTTGCGCAGGCGCGCGATCTTTCCGGAACCGATGATAAGGTGGTTGCGCTCATCGGCGACGCGTCGTTGGCCGGCGGCATGGCCTTCGAGGCGCTCAACAACATCGGGCAGGCTCAAACGCCCATGGTCATCATCTTGAACGACAACGAGATGTCCATCTCGCACAACGTCGGCGCGCTCATGAAGCATCTCGGCGCCATGCGCGCGTCCACGCAGTATCGTCAGGCGCGCGACAACGTGCAAGAGCACCTGGAAAGCTCCGGGCCGATGGGCAAGGCGCTCACCAACATCGGCCGCAACATGAAGGAATCGGTGAAGCAGTTCATCATTCCGCATTCCATGATTTTCGAGCAGCTGGGCATCGTATGCACGACGCCGCTCGACGGCCACAATATCGCGCAGCTGCGCGAAATGCTGCGCACGGTGCTTGCAGCCGACGGCCCGGTGCTCATGCACGTGGTCACGCGCAAAGGCGAGGGCTATACGCCCGCCGTTCGCAATCCGGAGAAGTTCCACGGCATTTCCCCGTACTGCGTGGCTACTGGCGAAGTGGTGAAGTCGTCCGCGCCTTCCGCGCCCAAGTACACGAACGTGTTCGGGGACGCCCTGGTCGCCGAAGCGCGCGAGGACAACCGCATCGTGGCCATCACGGCCGCCATGCGCGGCGGCACCGGGCTGGATGCGTTTGCCAAGAAGTACCCTCTGCGCTTTGTGGACACCGGCATCGCCGAGGAGCATGCGGTCGGTTACGCGGGTGGTTTGGCCGCCGGCGGCAAGAAGCCGGTCGTGGCCATCTATTCCACGTTTTTGCAGCGCGCCGTCGATCAGATGATCATCAACGTGGCCCTGCCGAAGCTTGACGTGGTGTTCGCCATCGACCGCGCGGGCGTGGTCGGCGCGGATGGCCCGACGCACCATGGCGTGTTCGATTTGGTGTATGCGCGCATGATTCCCAACATGCGCGTGCTCGTGCCGTCGGACGAGGCGGAGCTGGTGCATGCGCTGCATACGGCTCTCAAGCTCGGCGGGCCTTTCGCCATTCGCTATCCTCGTGGGGAAGGCGAAGGGGTCGAGATGCCTGCGTCGCCCGAGGTGTTGCCCGAGGGCCGTTCCCGCACCGTGTGTGAGGGCGACGACGTTGCGATTTTGGCGTTCGGTCGCATGGTCGGCCAGGCGAGCCGCGCCGCCGATCTACTCAAACAGGCGGGCATCTCCGCGCGCGTCGTCGACATGCGTTGGGCGAAGCCCTTGGACTGCGACGCCATCCGCTCGGCGGCTGAGACCAAGCTCGTCGTCACCGCTGAGGAAGGCGTTATCGCGGGCGGCGCGGGCGAGGGCGTGCTGGGCGAGATGGCGCGCATGGGCCTGCATACGCCGGCACTCAATCTCGGCATCGCCGACGAGTTCGTCACGCAAGGCTCGGTCAATCTGCTGCTGCATGATCTGGGGCTTGACGGCGAGGGCATCGCCGAGGCGGTCAAGACGCGTCTTTCGCAGCTCTAATCAGAGAAACCCAAGGCACCATTCGCCAAAACGAGATAGGGCCCACTCAAGATTCATCTTGGGCGGGCCCTGCTATATTCAAAGGCTGTTCAATCCTCAGCGCAAGTTTTCGGGTGCTTGGGGCAGGCGAGGCGTTCCTTATGCTTCCTTTTCCATGACGTAGTCGTCCATGATGAAGCCGTTGCCGATATCGGTTTCGACCGATTCGATGGTGACGAACCCCTTGCCGAGGTAGGCGCGAATTCCCAAATCGTTGTGCTTGTTCACCGTCAGGTACATGCTGTGCAAATCGCGGTTGCGGCACAGCATGGTGTAGAAGGCGATTACCTGCGAGGCGTAGTGCTTGCCGCGCTCCTCGGCCAAAAGGTAAATCTTCGAAATGAAAAAGCGGCTCGTCTGGGGCTCTTCATGCCCGCCGGTATAGCCGACCGTTTTGCCGGTTTCGTCGACGATGAACCAGTATTCGTAGGCGTTCTCGGCCATGTCGCGCTTGATGGCGTCGAGGCTTTGGAAGTTTTCCACCATATAGTTCGTCTGCGCATCCCCGATGAGCGCGGGCCAGTATTCGTGCCAAATCTCGTCCGCGAGCTTTGCGAGCGCTTCCTGGTCTTGCTCGGTTGTGACGGAGGAGAACGAGACTTCCATAGTGATTTCCTTTCCTATTCCAATAATGGTGCGCCAAGTGGCCAAACAACATTACAAGTCTGTTTCTAGCAGGCACAATGCAGAAAACGAACCTCTATTTCGACATTGTAACACCGGTGATTCGCATGCGTTACAACCCGTTTCCCGCTCCGTTAACAATGGCATATCGCGCAGGCGGGCGGCGGGCAGGGTGGCAAGATGGGACGCGTCAAGGCACGTTGCATGTTCGCTTACGAAAGAAGGAGGTAGCAATGCTTGACACAGGAACAACTGCGTTCATGTTGGTGAGCGCGATGCTGGTTCTGCTTATGACGCCCGGCTTGGCGTTCTTCTACGGAGGCCTGTCGCGCCGCAAGAACGTGGTCAACACCATGATCATGTCGTTCGCGGTCATGGGCATCGTCGCTATCGTTTGGGTGGTGTGTGGCTGGTCGTTCAGCTACGGCGGAGACGGATCCATCCCGTTCTTCGGCGGTTTCGATCAAATCTGCCTGACGGAAACGGTGCAGAGCATGTTGGCTGAGGCAGAGGACACCCCGAACGCCTTCGCGGTGCTTTCTGGTGCGGCCACCTTGGCCTCCGATGCCGAGTCCGGTTATCCGGCCATCATCGACATCACCTTCCAGCTGGCCTTCGCCATGATCACCACCGCCATCATCACCGGCTCGGTTGCGGGCCGCATGAAGTTCGGCGCGATCTGCGCGTTCGTGACCATCTGGGTCGCTATCGTCTACGCTCCGCTGGCCCACATGGTCTGGGGTGGCGACGGCAGCCTGATCGGTGACATGATCGGCGCCCTCGACTTCGCCGGCGGCGACGTCGTGCACATCTCCTCCGGCCTGACCGGTCTGATCCTGTGCCTGCTGCTGGGTAAGCGCAAGGGCTTCGGCATGATGAGCTACCGCCCGCACAACGTGCCCTTCGTGGCCCTGGGCGCAGCGCTTTTGTGGTTCGGTTGGTTCGGCTTCAACGGCGGCTCCGCCTTCGCTTCCGACGGCATTGCCGGCCTGGCCCTGCTCAACACCGTGGTCGCTTCCGGCGCCGCGCTGGTTTCCTGGATGATCGTCGAGCGCGTCAAGGTGGGCACCCCCACGCTCGTCGGCGCTGCTACGGGCCTGGTCGCCGGCCTGGTCGTCATCACCCCGGCTGCCGGCTTCGTCGAGCCCTGGGCTGCGGTCATCATGGGTCTCATCGTCTCCCCGGTGTGCTACTTCGCCATCTCGTTCCTCAAGGCCAAGATCGGCTACGACGATGCGCTTGACGCCTTCGGTTGCCATGCGATCGGCGGCATCACCGGCGGCATCCTGACCGGCCTGTTCTGCGTGCCCGAGCTGTCCTGGACCGACTTCGGCGGCCTGTTCTACACCGGCGACGCGAGCCTGCTTGTCAGCCAGGTGCTCGGCATCCTCGTCACGATCGTCTTCGTCGGCATCGCCGACCTCATCCTCGGCTTCATCATCAAGGCCATCTTCAAGGGCAGCCTGCGCGTCAGCGAGGAAGCCGAAGCCCGCGGCCTCGACGTTGCGGAACACGGCGAGTCGGCCTACCCTGCCTACATCGGCCTGGACTAACCCTCTACGGATAGCTTGAAAGGAGAGAAGCAATGAAGAAGATTACCGCGATCGTGCGTCCCGAAAAGCTCGAACCGCTCAAAGACGCCCTGTTCGCCGCCAAGGTTTCCGGCATGACCATCTCGCAGGTGCAAGGCTGCGGCTCCCAGCACGGCTGGAAGGAATACTACCGCGGCACCGAGGTTCTGCTGAACATGGTGCCGAAGGTGAAGTTCGAGATCATCGCCGATGACGAGCAGGTCGACGCCCTGATCGACGTCATCTGCACCACGGCCCGCACCGGCAACGTCGGCGACGGCAAGATCTTCGTCTTCCCGGTTGACGAGGTTGTGCGCATCCGCACCGACGAGCGTGGGGAATCCGCGATCTAGCGCAGCGGCGTAACCGAATTAGCCTGACGCCCGCTCTCCTTATTGGAGGGCGGGCTTTTTTTGCGCGTGGGGAAGGGATGCGGGGGAGGTCGCGCTCCTGCGCGTTTGCAAGCGTTGAGCGGGGTTTTCGGGATCGGCTTCGGTGTCGCCCCCCCTGGATCCGCCGCATGCGCATGAGGAGGTTTGCGAAACGCTGGAGTTTGCTCTAGAAGTAAGCCTACTTTTACTTGTGATTTACT
>CAVBAM010000159.1:0-4367 GCA_963593315.1 Candidatus Methanomethylophilaceae archaeon
GCTCGATCACGGCAAAATCGTCGAGGACGGAACGCACGCCGAACTGGTGGCCGCGGACGGGGAATACGCGCATCTTTGGAGCAGGCAAACAGGCGCCTACCTGGAGTAAGTGACGCTGATAGTCCGCCTGTTCGGATGTCGATCTGTTGCCGAACGGACGCCTATCGCGCGAAATCCAACATCCCTGACATCTTCCCACAACTGAGGATATGCACGGTTTTGGTGGCTCGGCTGATGGTGGTGTACAGGCGGTTTTGCGCCACCGTATCGCCGGCGGGGAACAGGCGCTCGCTCGCATCCGGGATGATCACGTGATCGAATTCCAAGCCCTTGGCCAGCGGCAGCGTCAACGCAAGCACGCCCGACGCCGGCAGGTGCCCCGCCTCGTTAAGCACGGCGGGCATATCTTCGCCCAGCAGCTTGCGTGCGCGGGAGATTTCGTGCTTCCACGGGAACACGACCGCGGTAAGCCCGTCATTTTCGCCTGCCTTGCGCAGAATGCTTCTGAGTGCGCGTTCGTAGGCGGCCTCGTCGAGGTATTCCTTAACGCTCGGCGGCTCGTCGGCGCGCTGCACGGCTGAGATCTGCATTTGTTCGTCGGCTCCTAAAAGCCCCGCGAACAGCGCGGTGATTTCCGGCGTGGAGCGGTAGCTGGTCATAAGCCGCGCTTCGCTAACTTCGCCGCGCATGCTCCCAAACACACCTCGAATCTCGTCCCAACTCGCCGTGTTCGGGCGAATGGCCTGATGAGGGTCGCCAAGCAGCATAAAATGCGCGCGACGGAAGAAGCGGGCGAGCACCGCGAGCTGGTCAGCGGAATAATCCTGCACCTCGTCGATCATTACGTACTTCGCGTCGGGGTTGCCAAGACCCGTCACCGCCATATTCAGATACAGCCACGCGCTTGCTGGCAGGTTCTCTACGCCGAGCAGGCGCATGCCGATACGATCGATGCGCAGCCATTCGTCGCGTTCGATGGCCACGGCGGCATCCGCGAAGCGCTCGTGCAAATACGTAAGCGCGCACGATTTCGCCTCTTCCTCGGTCTGCGGGTCGTACGGTGCGTTGAACAGCGCCACTTGCTCGTCAAGCGACAGGCAGAGGATCTCGTCCTGCACCGCCTCGGTGCCGGCCATCTGCGCCAGGCGCGCCTCCAGGCGCTTGAACAGTTCCTCTCGCACGAGCGTCACCAAGTGTGGTCCCGCCGCGACGTTGGGGTATTTCTGCATCAGCTGCATGATGGCCGAACCTGCGACGAGGCGCACGTCGTGCAGGCGGATATCGCGGACGTCTCCCGGCTCGAAGGTGAGGTTTTCGACCGCCTTATCGATGCGCCAAAGCAGCTCGAGCGGGCACGCTTCCTGCTTCGGGTTGCGCCCGCGCGGCAGCAAGCGCGAACAGAACGAGCGATACGTAATGGTTTCCGGGTTGCGCTCGCCTAGGTCGGGCAGCACGTTTTCGATATAGGCGGCGAACACGGGGTTAGGGCTGATGAGGAATACCTCTTCGGGGCGCAACGTGCCGCGCTGCTGGTAAAACAGGTAGGCGATGCGCTGCATGAGCACGCTCGTCTTGCCGCTGCCGGCGATGCCTGCGACGAGCAGCGTCTCGACGTCCTCATGGCGGATGACAACGTTTTGCTCCTTTTGGATGGTGGCGGTGATGGCCTTCATGTGCTCGGAACGCTCGCGCGACAGCGAGTGGAGCAGCAGCGAATCCTCGATAGCCACGTCGGAGTCGAAGTAGGCGTGCAGCACGTCGCGCTCAAGGTCGAACTGGCGGCGCTGCAGCAGATCGACGTTGACGGTGCGCCCGTTGGCAACATAGGACGTCTTCCCGTTGACCTGGTTGTAGTACACCTCGGCGACGGGGCTGCGCCAGTCGACCACCATGCGGCGATAGCTGTCGTCGGAAATGCCGGCAAGGCCGATATAGATGTCCTTGGCAGGCGCGCCCGCGCGCATCTGCAGCTTGATCTTCGCGAAATACGGCTGCTCCATGAGCTTCGCGGCCGAGGCGAGGCGTTCGCTGTCGGCGTCCTGCTCGAGGTTGTAGTCGCGGATGAGGTTGTTCAGCACGGCGTAGTCCACGTAGGTTTCCTGCGCCTCGCCGTCGGAGGCGAAGTTGTGCTTCACCTCGCCTTGCATCTCCTCTTTCGTCTTCGCGGCGTCGATGCGGCGTCGCTCGAGCTTGTCGGCAAGCGCGGCGGCGATGTTTTCGAGCTTGCCGTAGGTAGCGGTTAGGTGCTCCTGCTCTAGATCGAACTCGGGGCCGCGTGCTTCCTGGTCGTTGGATATGCTCGTATGCTCGGACATCGCTGCTCCTTCATCATCCGGAAAAATCGGCATACTATTCTAGCGAAGACACCGAGAGGCCGCCAACATCTGGCGGCCTCTCCATAATCAGTTGGAATCTTCGGCGCGCAGGGCTGTTTGCTCCGGATACCAGCCCGCCGACAGCCGGGCGCTTGCCGAGGGCTGCCACTGCGCCCGTGCGCCTACTTCTTCAGGCTGTTCACGTTCATGCAGCGCATCGCATTCAGGATAGCCAGGATAGCCACGCCCACGTCTGCGAATACGGCAAGCCACATGTTGGCAATGCCTACGGCTGCAAGCACCAGCACGATAAGCTTCACGCCCAGCGCAAACACGATGTTTTGCCACACGATGCGCATGGTGCGCCGCGCCAAGCGGATGGCGCGCGCAATGTTGGAGGGCTTGTCGTCCATCAGCACCACATCGGCCGCTTCGATGGCCGCGTCCGATCCCATCGCCCCCATCGCGATGCCCACGTCGGCGCGCGTGAGCACCGGCGCGTCGTTGATGCCGTCGCCCACGAAGGCGATCTTCGCCCCCTCGTGCTTGGTGTTGAGCAGGCGCTCGACTTCGTTCACCTTGTCTTCGGGAAGAAGCTGCGCGGCGAACTCGTCAATGCCGAGCTTGCCCGCCACTGCTTCGGCGACTTCCGCGCGATCGCCGGTGAGCATGACAGTCTTCTTCACGCCGGCGTCATGCAGCGAGGATATGGCGGCTTGCGCATCGGCTTTCACCACGTCCGCGATCACGATATGGCCCGCATATGCGCCATCAATGGAAACATGCAGGATGGTTCCCGCCAGCTCGCAGTCGTGGTAGACCGTGCCGTGGCCGCGCATCAGTTTGTCGTTGCCGACGAGCACCACGTGCTCGTCGATGGTGGCGACCATGCCGTGCCCCGACTCTTCCTGAACGGTTTCGATGCGCTTCTGGTCGATCTCGCCGCTGTAGGCGCTCCTCACCGATACGGCGATGGGGTGGTCGGAATACGCCTCGGCATGGGCGGCAAGGCTGAGCAGCTTGTCTTTGTCGACGCCCTGCTCGGGATGGATGGCGACCACGTTGAACGTGCCGTCGGTCAAGGTGCCCGTCTTGTCGAACACGACCGTGTCCACTTTCGCGAGCGCTTCCAGGTAGTTCGAACCCTTCACCAAAACGCCGAGCTTGCTCGCCCCGCCGATGCCGCCGAAGAAGGAAAGCGGCACGCTGATCACGAGCGCGCAGGGGCAGCTGACCACCAGGAAGGTAAGGCCGCGCAGGATCCAGTCGCTCCAGGCGCCCGCGCCGAGCAGGGGAGGAACGACGGCGAGCAGAAGCGCCAAAATGGTGACGGTGGGGGTGTAGTAGCGGGCGAAGCGCGTGATGAAGTTCTCGGTGCGCGCCTTCTTTTCGCTGGCGTTCTCCACCAACTCCAAGATGCGGCTGACGGTCGATTCGCCGAAGGGCTTCGTGGTCTTGATGCGCAACAGCCCGGTCATGTTCACGCAGCCGCTGATGATGTCGCTGCCGGCCTCCACATGGCGCGGTACCGACTCCCCGGTGAGCGCCGCAGTGTCGAGCTGGCTGGCACCCTCGACGACCACGCCGTCGATCGGTACGCGCTCGCCGGGTTTGACGACGATGATGCTGCCCGGAGAAACCTCGCTCGGGTCGACCTCTTCCAGGCGCCCGTCGCGCTCGATATTGGCGTAATCGGGCGCGATGTCCATCATGGCGGCGATGGATTTGCGGCTCTTGCCCACCGCGTAGCTTTGGAACAGTTCTCCTACCTGGTAGAACAGCATTACCGCGCAACCTTCGGCCATACTCGGGTCGGCTTCGGGGAACAAAACCATCGCAAACGCGCCGATGGTGGCCACGGCCATGAGGAAGTTCTCGTCGAATACCTGGCCCGAAACGATGTTGCGCCCGGCGCGTGCGAGCACATCGTGCCCGGCGATGAGGTAGGGCACCAGGTAGAGCGCGAACAGCAGGTAGACCGCGCCTTGTGCGCCGATCCACTCATCGAGCGGCAGCAGGTGGTCGATGGCGAAAACCACCGCGAACAGCGCG
>CAVBAM010000160.1:0-4341 GCA_963593315.1 Candidatus Methanomethylophilaceae archaeon
TGTGCTTGCAGCGCATGAAATCCGAGTCGCCCTATAGCCTGCTTCCTCGTTGCACATCGCGTCTTCGTGAACTCATTTGCGCGAAGAGCTTGCAGGCGCGCGGGCAGGCCTCGTCGCTGGCTTCCGTTTTGAAAGTGCCGGCTTGGCGCGTGAAGAACCATGCCGGCTGGGCGCGCAACTTCCGCGAGGACGAACTGCGTCGCGCTATCATTGCCGCCCGCGACGTCGAGCGGGCCATGAAGAGCGGCGCCGATGCCAACGAGGTCTTCCGCGAATGGGTGGTAGGAGTCACCGCCCGCACTTTATAAACCTCGTGCCCATCTCCGGCTAGGCTTTTCATCAAAACCTTGATGAGGTCAGGTGCGGCTCCTTGTAAAGCAGTAGGGTGTAAATTGTAGGGGCGAGCGACAGCTCGCCCAGGCCGCCGGCGATTTCGGGATACCTGGTGCTTGTCGGCCGGCAGGCAACCTTTCATTCAAACAAAGAAGGGGTACCCAAACGGGAACCCCTTCTACACTTACCGCTTGCCCTCGCGGGCACTCGTTCCGAAATGCTATTCGGCAGCCTCTTCGGCTTCGCCCTCAGCCTCGGCCTTGGCGGCCTCTTCGGCTTCCTTGGCCTTACGGGCCTTGGCGGCAGCCTCTTCCTTCTGCTGCTTGGCGGCGCGCTTGGCCTTCTCCTCGGAAGCGGCCTTCATAGCGGCGACGCGCTCGGCCTTGCGGGCGGCCTTCTTGTTGCCGTTGGATTCCTGCTTCTTCGGCTCGGGCTTGACGTAAGCGGCACGCACCTCGTCGGTCACGATGGTGTTGACGAGAGCCATCAGGCCGGACTTGCGGTTGGCAGCCTGGTTCTTGTGGATGATGCCCTTGCCGGCGGCCTTGTCGAGCAGGCGGCAAGCGTAGAGGCCCTTGGCGTAGGCGGCAGCGGCGTCGCCGGCGGCAACGGCCTCGCGGGCGGCGCGAACGGCCGTCTTCAGCTCAGACTTGTAGGCGCGGTTGCGCTGACGGGCGATCTCGTTGGTGATGTTGCGCTTCTTCTGGCTCTTGATGTTCGCCATGTTCGAAACTCCTTCTTCAATAACCTTCGCCGAATGTTTTCGGCCCTGCAGCATATCGCGGCAGTTGACTTTGAAGGAGTGTGAACGGAGCTCAGGTGACGGATTGGCATATGCCGTGCACAGACGTGCGAAGTGCGCAGATACGCTGCATATGCGGGAACAGTCAGGTTTTCCTGTTCGCTTAAAGCCAATCGGCCACCCGGCACCGCGAAAATCCTTCGTGCAGCCTTGTCTGCGGACTCCCGAATGAATTGACCTCGGGAACGCTTTGCCGGATACGCAATGCGATAGAATAGCAAACCGATGCGGCATTCGTGCCGGTCATTTTCCAATTGTGCAGGCGAATGCACAACTTACGAAGGGGATAGCGAAAGAAAGGGGTTCGCATGCCAGCCAAGGGGAATCGCAAGGGGAGTCGCGTCGTTGTTGCCGCAGCGTGCACATCGGTGCTCGCGCTCGGGGTGCTCGGCCTTACCGGGTGCTCGGGCGCCCATCAGATCATTGCGGCGGGGGAGGACTGTTCGTCGTGCCACTCCGATTCGAAGGAAAGCTACGACGTCGTCTCGCCGAAAGACGCCGTCGCCAGCAACGGCACCGTGAACGTGAAAACCTCGGCTTCCTCGGTCGTTGTGTGCGTGCCGACGTTCATTTCGGAAGATGGGTCGCGTTTCGTGCCCGAGCAGCGTAGGACCGTCAACGTTTCCGGTGGTCAGGCGTCAATCGAGCTCGAGCAGGGCACCTGGGCGCTTGTGGTCGCCGACGGGGACAACGTCAAGGCAAGCAAGATCGTGGTAGTGGACGGCTCGTCTGCCGCAGCCGACGTGGAATTGTAGTGCGAGGCGCTTCTTGGGCAAACCCAAGGAGCGCCATGCCTGCTACTATTAAGTTTCAGGAAAGTTTGCAAGGGCACCGCTTAGGTGCCCTTGATGTACGAAAGCGCGGGACATGACCGATCCGAGTCACATCAGGAATTTCTCCATCATCGCCCATATCGACCACGGCAAATCCACGCTGTCCGACCGTATTCTCGAGCAGACGGGCACGGTTTCCGAGCGCGATATGCAGGCTCAGCTGCTTGACAGCATGGACATCGAACGCGAGCGCGGCATCACCATCAAAAGCCAGGCCGTGCGCGTCAGCTATACGGCCGATGACGGGGAAACCTACCAGTTCAACCTCATCGACACGCCGGGCCACGTCGACTTCACCTACGAGGTTTCGCGCAGCCTCGCCGCTTGCGAGGGCGCGGTGCTCGTTGTCGACGCCACGCAGGGCGTCGAGGCGCAGACGGTCGCCAACGCCATGATGGCCATGAACGCGAACCTCGAGATCATTCCGCTCATTAACAAGATCGACCTGCCTTCCGCCGAGCCCGAGCGCGTGAAGGCTGAAATCGAGGACGGCCTGGCCATTCCCGCCGACGATGCCGTGCTTGCCAGCGGTAAGACCGGCGTGGGCGTCCATGACCTGCTGGAATCGGTGGTTTACAACATTCCCGCGCCCGAAGGCGACGCCGACGCACCCCTGCGCGCGCTCATCTTCGACAGCTACTTCGACCCGTATCGCGGCGTGGTGGCGCTCGTGCGCGTGGTCGACGGCGCGGTGCGCAAGGGTGACCGTTTGCGGCTCATGGCTACCGACAAGGTCATCCAAGCCGAGGAAGTGGGCGCGCGCCATCCTGTGGAAGAGCCGCTGCCCGAGCTGGGCGTCGGCGAGGTCGGCTACCTCGTCACCGGCTTGAAGGACCTCGTGCACGTGAAGGTCGGTGACACGCTCACGCTGGCGGAGGGCGGCGTCGACGAGCCGCTTCCGGGCTACCGCGAGGCCAAGCCGATGGTCTTCACGGGCCTGTTCCCCATCGACTCCGACCAGTACGAGCCGCTCAAGGAAGCACTCGAGAAGCTTTCGCTGAACGACCCGGCGCTCATTTGGGAGCCGGAGAAGTCACACGCCCTCGGCTTCGGCTTCCGCGTCGGTTTCTTGGGCCTGCTGCATATGGAAGTGGTGAAGGAGCGCCTGGAGCGCGAGTTCAACCTGGACCTTTTGGCTACCGCGCCTTCGGTGGAGTACCACGTCTATAAGCAGGGCGGCACCATGGTGAGCCTCCATTCCCCGCAGGAGCTGCCCGACCCCGGCGAAATCGAGCGCATCGAGGAGCCTTATCTCAAGGCGAAGATCCTCATCCCGCCCGATTACGTTGGCGCAGTCATGGAACTGACGGTTTCAAGGCGCGGCACCTTCGTCAGCATGGAGTATCTCTCCGAGCACACGGTGGAAATGCTTTGGGAAATACCGCTTTCCGAGCTTATCATGGACTACTTCGACAAATTGAAGTCGAACACGAAGGGCTACGCCTCGCTCGACTACGATTTCGACGGTTATAAACCGTCACAGCTGGTCAAGCTCGACATCCTGCTGTCCGGCAAGCCCATCGACGCGCTGAGCTTCATCGTGCACAAGGACAAGGCCTACGATCGCGGCCGCGTGCTCACTGAGAAGCTGAAAGAGATTATCCCTCGTCAGATGTTCGAAGTGCCCATTCAGGCAGCCATCGGCGGGCGCGTGCTCGCGCGCGAGACGGTCAAGGCCAAGCGCAAGGACGTGCTCGCGAAGTGCTACGGTGGCGACATCTCCCGTAAGCGCAAGCTTTTGGAGAAGCAGAAGCAGGGCAAGAAGCGCATGAAGGCCATCGGCAACGTGGAAGTGCCGCAAGAGGCGTTCATGGCAATTCTGAAAGTCGACGATTAGGCGGCCGTCATGCGTCATAACGAAGAGGAATCAAGCTGGCTCGACGATGCTTTCGACGAGAAGAAGGCGGCGGCCGAGCGCGAGAAGATGTCGAACGCATCGGTGAAGGCGGCCGGGTGCGGCTGCGTCGTGGTCGTTTGCGCGTTCGCGGTGCTGATGGTCGTCACCCTTGTCGGTGCCGTTGGCCTGCTTGCCTAGCCTGGGGTTTACATGATTGATATGCACGAATTCTTTGCCTGCCATCGGCTGCTGCTTGCGCCGATGGCCGGCGTGACCGACGAGGCTTTTCGCAGCCTGTGCCGCGAGCAGGGGGCCGACCTGACGTATACGGAAATGGTGTCGGCGAAGGGCCTGTCGTTCGCCAACGAAAAGACGCGCCATCTGCTCGACCTCGCGCCCGGCGAGGACGTGGTTGCCGTGCAACTGTTCGGTCACGAACCTGAGGTCATGGCCTCGCAGGCGGCGTGGATCGAGCAGGAAATGGGTTCGCATCTGGCCTACATCGACATCAATATGGGCTGCCCTGCGCGCAAGAT
>CAVBAM010000161.1:0-4335 GCA_963593315.1 Candidatus Methanomethylophilaceae archaeon
TCCGGCGCCGTATCGGAAATGGAACGCACCGAGTAGCCGGCCAGCGACAGCTCGGCCTCTTCCTGCTCATGCGTGTTCGTCATGGTGAAGGCGAAGGAGCCATCCTCGTTCGCCACGCCCTCGATGGCAACCGTGTAGCCGTCGGGAACCTCAACCTCGCGCACGGTGTACTTGATGGCCGTGCCCGCTTCCTTGGCCGGCAGGCCTGTCCAGCTGGCAGTCCAGTTATTGTCGGCGGAAAGCACCGCGGTCTTGCCGTCAACCGGCGTGGCCGCACCCTGCGCGTCAAGCACGTACAGTTGCGCCGTCACGCTATCCGGGCGCAGGCTGTCGGCATCGCTCGCGTCTTTCCACACCTTGGTCACGTCAACCTCGGTCAGGCTGCGCTCATGGGTGTTCGTCAGGGTGAAGGCGAAGGTGCCGTCAGCCAGCTTGCCGCCGGAGACATCGCCCTCGTAACCGGCCGAGACGACCGCTTCCTGCACGCTATAGGTGATGGCATTGCCCGCAGCGTCGTTCAGGTCGAGGCCTTCCCAGACATAGCTCCAGTTGTTATCGGCGGAAAGCACCACGGCCTTGCCGGCAACCGGCACTTCCGTGCCCTGCGCGTCAACCGTGCACAACTGCGCCGTCACGCTCGCCGGGCGCACGCCATCGGCGTTATCGTCGTCGCTCCACACCTTCGTCACGCTCACCTGCGTCTTCTTGTCGGCGGTGTTCGTGATGGTGAAGCTGTTCGGCTCGTCGCCGGTCGTGATCTTCGCAGTGTAGCCGGCGGGCACATTCACCTCGGCCACCGAGTACGCGACGTCCTTGCCGCCCTGCTTCGCGGGCAGGTCCGTCCAAGACGCCTTCCAGCTGTTGGCCGCGGAAAGCTCAACCGTGTAGCCATCCACGGGCTCGGCCGCGCCGCCGTCGATCGAACGGTAAAGCTGCACGGTGATGGCGTCATGGTCGCCGCCGTCGGGGGTGCCGTCGGAAGCCATCCACTGCTTCTGGACGTCAACCTCGGTCGTCGTAACCGTATGGGAGTTGGTCAACGTGTAGGAGAAGGTGCCGGCGGTTGCATTGTTCCTGGACACGCTCGAGGTATAACCCTCGGGCACGTCCACCTCAGACACCGTGTAGTCGATGGCCTTGCCGGCCTTATTCTTCGCCAGGCCCTTCCACTCATGGCTCCAGTTGTTGTCGGCGGAAAGCTCCACCGCGTCGCCGGTCGCCACGCCGTTCGCGTACAGCTGGACCTTCACGGTCGCCGGGCGGATGCCATCCTGGTCGTTCGCGTCGAGCCAAGCCTTGTGCACGTTCACGCTGGTCTTGGCGACCTCGTGCGTGTTCGTCAACACGTAGGAGAAGGTACCGTCGGTCGCGTCGTTCTTCGACACAACCGGGGTGTATCCGCCAGGCACGTCAACCTCGCCCACGGTGTAAACGATCGCCTTGCTGTCAGCGTTCTTGTCCAAATCGGTCCACTGGTAATGCCAGCCATTGGCCGCGGAAAGCTCAACCACATCGCCGGTCGCCACGCCGTTCGCGTACAGCTGCACCTTCACGGAAGCCGGGCGGATGCCGTCCTGATTATCGGCGTCCTCCCACTTCTTCGTAACGTCGACGGAGGTCTTCTCAGGACCGGCCTGCTTCGTGTTCGTCAGCGTATAGGCGTAGTTGCCGTCCGCATCCTTGGCGAAGTCGACCGAATTCGTGTAGCCCTCGGGCGTGCCGACCTCTTCGATGCTGTACTCGATGTCGGCGCCGGACGCCTTCGCAAGCAAGCCCGTCCACGAACCCTTCCAGCTGTTGTCGGCCGAAAGCGTCAGCGTGTAACCGGCCATGGCAACCTTTTTGCCGCCGGCCACCTTCTTATACAGTTGAACGGTGATGGCGTCGTGGTCGCTTGCATCGTCCGAGCCATCGGCGTCCTTCCACACCTTCTGCACGGTCACGCCTACCTTGGCCGCGTTGTGCTTGTTGGTCAGCGTGTAGGAGAAGATGCCCTTGTCTTCGACGAACCCGCCGGCGACATGGCAACTGTAGCCCTCGACGTCGTCCACCTCGGCCACCGTATAGGTGATGGCCTTGCCGGAATCGTTCTTCACCAGGTTCGACCACGTGGCAGACCAGCCGTTGTCGGCGGAAAGCGTCTTTTCGCTATCAGCGACCACCTTGCCGTCGGCAAGCAGCTGCACCTTCACGGACGCCGGACGGATGCCGTCGGCGTCGTTCGAGTCTTCCCACACCTTATGCACGCCCACGCTGGTCTTGGCGACCTCATGCGTGTTGGTCAGCGCAAACGTGTAGTTGCCGTCGGAATCTTTGCTCGTGGCGACTTTGCTGGCGTAGCCATTCACGGAAACCTCGTCGATGGAATACGCGTACGTGCCGTCGTCGCCCCACACGGGCAGCTCTTCAAACGTGGCTGTCCAGTTATTGCCGGCCGAAAGCGTCTTCGTGCCAACGATCTGCTTCGCCCCGCCATTCGCGCTGCGCAGCAGGTTCACTTCCACGCTTTCCGCACGGATACCGTCGCGGTTGTTGTCGTCGTCCCAAGCCTTCGTCACCGTCGCGCTGACCTTCGACGCCTGATGCGTATTGGTCACCGCAAACATATAGGAAACATTATCGAATTTGTCGGTCGTGGAATCGGACGTGATGTTGCCCGTGTAGCCGGTCACCTCGGCTTCCTGCAGGCTGTACGTATACTTATTGCCGTTGGCGTCGGTCGCAGGCAGGCCGGTCTTGGTAGCTGCCCACTTGTTGTCGGCGTTCAGCACGAGCGTCTCGCCCGTCGCCGTCCACGCCCCGCCCTCGACCTGGCGCATAATGTTCAACGTCACCGAAGCCGGACGCAGCTTGTCGATGTTGTCGTTGTCCTTCCACTCCTTGGTGGCCGACACGCTCACCTCGGCCTTGTGCTGGTTCGTGATGGTGAAGCTGTTGCCACTTCCGCTGATAGCGGAGTCATAGGACGCCTTGTCGGCCGCGGAAAGGCCGCTCTCCTTTACGGTGTAGTGCAGCGTCTGGCCATCCTTCTTCGTGGGCAGGTCGCTCCACGTGTACTTCCAGCCGTTGGCCGCAGAAAGCTGCACGGTCATGGCGTTGCCGGAAGCGTCGGTCACGGCCGTCGTCGCATTGCCGGAATCGTCGGCGTACCACAGCTCAGCCGTGATGGCGCCATGCGCGACATCAACTTCGGCCTCACCCTTGGAGTCGAGCCATTGCTTCTCGACACTCACGGACGTGGTGGTGTCTTCTTCGTCGGTGTCGATCTTGCCGTAGAAGGGACGGACGTGGCTTTCCGCCGCTACCGTTACATTGTTGCCAATAAACGTTCCGCAGGCAGAACCAGGGCCAAGCGTGATGGACGCATTGGGAGCAATAATGCTTGCGGTGCATTCATGAGCGGTGATCGGCAGATTCTGGTTCGTGTTGTAGAAGTTGTACAGCACATAGCCCGTATCGCCGTATACATCGTCGGTTTCGCCAACCCCCACCTGGTTACCGTTAACGCGAATGAGCGTCTTGGGGATATCCACGGAGTTTACCCCTTGGCAATCGACGTTGATCACGACCGCCTTAGAGCCATGCGTGGGCAGTTCCTTAAAGTCGATGAAAATGTTTTCGCTCGAAGACATCAGCTCACTGGCGGTCAGCGACACATAAGCGCAACCGGATTCATTCTCGTTATAAGTGATGATGCGTTTCTTGCCGTCGTCGATCAGTTGTTGCGTCACCTTTGTTTGGCTGCTTTCCTTTGCGGCCAGCTTCCCAGACAACGAGACGACCTCACTCTTGACGCGAGTCAAATCGATGAACGGAGCAGTGGCGGAATCCTCATCCTGCATAAGCAAATTCGGTTTCTCGATTCTCACGCCGTTGATGTATATCTCGCTGCCGTTCCTTTGGGAAACGTTCGTAGAGCTGCCAACGACGGTAAGACCCTTATCCGATTTATTGAGCCGCTGGAAAGCACAGTTGTACTCTTGGATGTAGCTCAGCCCCGTATAGCCCTTAAACTTATCCGAAACACCAAAGTCTACAATCCTATCAACTGTTTTAGCCAGCACGTTGCCGTAGATGTCGACCCCGCTGCTCAAAGTGTCGAATGCGACGATATGGAAACTGCCGGCATCGCCCAATGCGCTATTCGCAACACGGTATTTGTCGTAGTTGGGATTCTGGAAGGCATCCTTTTCATCATTGGTGGAATAGGTAATGTTCCCGTACTGTCCCGGGTCGATGGTGTTCCCCGTCGCCGAAGCCACATCAGCGCCGGTGCTTGTCACCTTCGTCATGGGCGACAGGCCGATGACGAGGATGGCCGACATCACGATGGAC
>CAVBAM010000162.1:0-4325 GCA_963593315.1 Candidatus Methanomethylophilaceae archaeon
CGGCCGCGGCGGCCCGCGCTGCATGAGCATGCCCATCTGGCGCGAGGATTAAACCGCCCTTGGGGAAGGGGTCGTGGCACCGGCGGGACCGCAGATGCGGTTCGCCCGCCACGGCCCCTTCCTTTTTTCCATACCCTATCCGGCGGCTTTACGCCGCACCCGCGGTTTCGCAAAGCGGAACCCCTATAGAGAGGAGTCAGCCATGGAAGAGGAGAAGGCCAAAGGCATCGGCCTGTTCGGGCTCATCGGCATGGTCGTCAGCTCGTGCATCGGCTCCGGCGTTTTCGCCATCACCGGGCAGCTTGCCAAGGTCGCAAGCCCCGGCTCCGTTTTGGTCGCCTGGCTGGTCGTGGGCATCGGCTTTGCCGCCCTTGCCCTGTCACTGAACAACTTGGGTGCGAAGAAACCCGAGCTCAAGGGCATTTTCCAGTATGCGGAAGAAGGATTTGGGCCGCTGGCCGGCTTCATTTCGGGCTGGGGCTACTGGCTTTCCGCGTGGCTTGGCAACATCGCGTTCGCCACGATGATGATGTCTACCCTGGGATACTTCTTCCCTACGTTTTTGCCCGGCAACACGCTGCCGTGCGTGATCGTCGCTTCGCTGTTCATGTGGGCTTTGACCTTTTTGGTCATCCGCGGCGTTGAAAGCGCTTCGTTCTTGAACGCCATCGTCATGGTGGCGAAGGTGGCCTCGCTGGGCATCTTCCTCATCTTCTCGATCTTCATGTTCAACGCCGGCGTGTTCACCGCCGACTTCTGGGGCAATGTGTACAACAATACCGTTGCCGCCGTCGCGGGCGAGGCAGGAGCCGAGGCACTGGGCTTAGGCGGCGTGTTCGAGCAGGTCATGAACTGCATGATCATCATGATGTGGGTGTTCATCGGCATCGAGGGTGCCGCGGTCATGAGCTCGCGCGCCAAGAAGAAGAGCGAAGTCGGCCGCGCGACCGTCATCGGCCTAATCTGCCTGCTGCTCATCTACGTCGGCTGCTCCGTGCTCCCCTACGGTTACATGAGCTACACCGAGATCGCCGCGCTGGACTACCCCGCGATGCTCTACGTTTTCGACTCCATGGCTCCCGGCTGGGGCGGCGCCTTCATCAGCATCGCCATCATCGTGGGCGTTGCCGGCGCGTGGCTGTCCTTCACCATGCTGCCTGCTGAAACCACGTCCGAAATGGCCGAACGTCACCTGCTCCCCGAGTCCTGGGGCAAGCTGAACAGCAAGGGCGCCCCGCAGATGAGCCTGCTCCTGGTCGGCGCCTGCATCCAGGTGTTCCTCATCGTGCTGATGTTCAGCGAGGACGCATACAACTTCGCGTTCAGCATGTGCACCGTCGCTATCGTCATCACCTGGGCGTTCATCGCGCTGTACCAAATCAAGTTCTCCGCCACCGAGGGAAAGAACACCGCGCAGCTGATCATCGGCGTGGTCGCCCTCATCTTCCAGGTGGTCGGCGTGCTGTACAACGGCTGGTCGTTCCTGCTGCTCACCTGCGTGGGCTACATCCCCGGCTTCTTCGTGTACGTGAAGGCCCGCAAGAACCGCGGACACGCCATCACGTCGGGCGAGAAGCTTGGCATGGGCGTGGTCAGTGCGCTGGGCATCGTGGCCTTGGTGCTGGTCGGCATGGGCGTGATCGGCATCTAGCCGAACGTCTGAGAAAGCCGCCTATTCGACGGGCGCCGGCCGCAAACCCCGACACCTCCACCCGCTGCCGAGGCCGCCCGCAAAATAAGCCCTCGAGCGATTATTTCGCTCGAGGGCTTTTCCTTGTTAGGGCAATGTTTGATGCGATGCAAGCCTGGGAGGGGAACCCCCTGACAAGACCAACCCTGGGCGGAAGGCCTCCGCGCTATTCCAGCGGCCGCGAGAACGCCTGCAAGACATCGCCGAGCAGCTTGGCGGCAAGCTCGCGCACGTCGCGCCCTTCGGAGATGGCTGCCACGGCCGCACCGTCTACCACGGTTCCCACGATATGCGAGGGCATGTCGATGCCGGCATGCTTCAAAATGCGCCCCACCGCCTGGTCGAGCTGCACGCGCCCGTTCTGGTAGGCCTCGGTGACGGCATCGGATTCCGATGCGGCAAGAAGCTGCTGATAGTGGGCTGCAGGATTCACCGATTCATCCGGCAGACTTGCGCTGATCAGCAAGTTAATCAGGTGCTTGCGGCAATCTTCCTGGCTCATGGATTCCGCCGTGGCGGCCGAATTTTCCGCACGCTCGGCCCAAAGCTGAATGTTGTAGCGACCAGCCTCGTAGAGCAGCTGGCTGGTGGATTCGAAGTAGTACCCCACCGACGACGATGCCGCGCCCGCCCATTGGGCGACCTTGCGATAGGTGACGGCTTTCGGGCCCTGCTCGCGCAGAAGCGCCGCGGCGGCAAGCACCAACGACGTGCGCGTGATCTGCGCCTTTAAAGACTTCGGGGTCTGATTTGCCTCCCCCATGGCGCCCTCCTTGCTTTCGCCGGCAAAACAGGGTCATTATACGCGAAAGGAAAGGGCGAAAACACCGCGGCAGGCCGAATAAACAGCAAACGACCTGGGTTTTCGTGCAATTGCACCAAACCCAGGCCGTTTTTGCGGACCGCTTTGCTGCTCAGGCGGGCGCGCCGTTGTAAGCGCTACACCTCCGAGAGATCCTTGCCCGTATGCTCGTGCGAGGCAATCATGGCGAACAGCGCCAAAACCGCGATGAACACCATGTAGTACGCCGGCGCGATGGCGTCGCCGGTCAGTTCGATCAGCTTAAACGAGATGAACGAGGCCGAGCCGCCGAAGAGGGCGTTCGCCAAGTTGAAGCTCAAGGCGAAACCGGAGTAACGCACATCGGTTGGGAACGTTTCGCACAGGTAGCTGGAAAGCGTGCCGTCATTGATGGTGAGCAACAGGCACATAATGAGCTCGACCACCAGGATGGTGACGAAGTCCAAGCTTCCCAGCAGCCAGAACGCCGGAACCGTGAACACGATGAAGCCGACGCAGGCACCGATGAGCATCTTCTTGCGCCCGAACTTGTCGGAGATGCGCCCGGACGTGAAAATGAACGCGATGTAGACGACCAGCACGATGGTGGTGATGATGGAGGCCGAGCCGGCGTCGTAGTTCAGCGTGGCTTCCAGATAGTTCGGCAGATACGTGAGCACCGCGTAGAAGCCCACGGCGTTGAGAACGCAGGCGCCGAAGGAAACGGCCAGCACGCGGAAGTGCTTCCTGAACAGCGTGCGGATGGGCTTGTCCTCGCTCTTCATGCCCTTCGAGGCCAGGTCGGCCTGCATCTTCGCGTACACCGGGGAGTCCTCAAGATGCTCGCGAATGTAATGCGTGATGAAGCCGAGCGGGCCGGCCAGCCAGAACGGGATGCGCCAGCCCCAGTCCACCACGAAGTCCGACGTCGCCCCGAACGTGTTGAACATCCACGTGGCGAACAGCGAGCCGACCAGCAGGCCAACGGCCGTGGATGCCGGAACCATGGAGCAGTAGAAGCCGCGATGGTTCTTCGGAGAGTATTCGGCGATGAACGTTGCCGCACCGGCATATTCGCCGGAGGCGGAGAAACTCTGCACCATGCGCAGCAGCAGGAGCAGAAGCGGCGCACCAACGCCGAGAACTGCGTAGCCGGGCAGGCAGCCAATCAGGAAGGTAGCTCCCGACATGAGCAGAATGGAGATGGACAAGGCCCACTTGCGGCCCTTCTTGTCGCCCATGTTGCCCCAGAAGATTGCGCCGATCGGGCGCACCAGAAACGCCAGCGCGAACACGCCGAACGTGCTCATCGTGGAAACCATCTTGTCTTCGCCCGGGAAGAAAACCAAGGCGAGCACGGTGGCCAAATACGAGTAACTTGCGTAATCGAACCATTCGATAAAGTTACCCAGGAACGAGGAGAACACCACTTTCTTCAGCGTTTTTTGCTTTTCGACTTCGGTGATGTCCTGCGTATTGATAGTCGAGCTTGTACTCATAGATACCCCTCAGAACGGTGCGGCTCAACATCGACGAGATGTTGCATGCGCACGGCTTGCATCTGCCCCCACGTGCAGAGCGATGCCTTGCTGCATGACGACCTCCTATCTTGCGAAAGCTTGCCAGCCTTCATCAGACCACATACGTATTGTGATGATACCGTGAACGACCGGCCGGAACCCCCTTGGGAGGCAAACGTTACCAATCAGCAACGAGCGACCTCGCTATTTGAGCAGGTGCACAAACGAATTTCCTGGTAAACGGCCGCTATCGGCATCCTCATGCGTCAACTTGCCCCGCCGTTTCCGCGCACGTGCGAACACCGGGGACAGAAAAGGAGCTGCGCGCCACGTG
>CAVBAM010000163.1:0-4318 GCA_963593315.1 Candidatus Methanomethylophilaceae archaeon
TCTCACTATAAACGTAGCACAAGGGGTTTGCCTGTATGTCATTCTTGGATTTCTTCTCGGGGCTGACGGGCCAAATGTCCACGGACATGGCCATCGACCTTGGCACCGCCAACACGTTGGTCGCCATCCCCGGCGAGGGCATTGTCGTCAACGAACCCTCCGTCGTAGCCATCGAAAAGAGCACCCATCGCGTGCTCGCCGTCGGCCACGAAGCCAAGAACATGATCAACCATACGCCCGACGCGTTCTCCGCCGAGCACCCGCTGCATGACGGCGTGGTCGCCGACTACGACGTCACCGAGGCTATGATCAGCGCATTCATTAACAAGGCCGCGCCCCGCAAATACCCGTGGCAGGCCAAGCCCCGCATCGTCATCTGCATTCCCTGCGGCGCAACTTCCGTCGAAAAGCGCGCGGTGTTCGAAGCCGCCGTGCAGGCGGGCGCGCGCCAGGCCTACCTTATCGAGGAACCCATGGCGGCCGCCATGGGCGCCGACCTTCCCGTCACCGAGCCCACCGGCTCGATGGTGGTCGACATCGGCGGCGGCACCACGGAAGTGGCCGTCATCTCCCTCGGCGGCATCGTCACCTCGTCGAGCCTGCGCCTTGCTGGCAACCGCATGGACGAGGCCATCGCCATGCATCTGCGCGACCTTCTGGGCATCAAAATCGGCGAGCGCACGGCGGAAATCATCAAAATCAAGATCGGCTCCATCCTGCCTTTCGAGGACGGGCGCGAGCGCGACATGATCATTTCCGGCCAGGACGTCATCACCGAGCAGCCCAAAGAGGTCACTATCCAGTCCGAGGACGTGCGCCAGGCGCTTATCGCCCCGTGCGAGGAGATGGTCGTCCACATCAAGGAGACGTTCAAGAAGACCAACCCCGACCTGGCCTCCGACATCATCCAAAACGGCATCCTGCTCACCGGCGGCGGTGGCTTGCTTTCCGGCTTGGACCGCTATCTCACCGACAAGCTCGAAATCCCCGTGTGGGTGTCGGAAACCGCGCTCACGAACGTGGTCATGGGCTGCCTGAAGGTTCTCGAAACCCCGCAGGCGCTCAAGCAGACCCTCATGCGCTCGAAGTAAGGCCGCGCAGCTACCGTGGCGCTTAATTTCCAACAGCAAAGCTCGGCGCTGTTCCGTCGGGTTCTTCTTGCCGCGTTGATCGTCGTGAGCGTGGTGATGGTGACGGCCTACGGCAAGGAGGGTACCTCCGGCCCCCTGCATTCCCTGCAGACGGCGGTTTCCGGCGCGGTCAGCCCCCTGCGCATCGTCGGCGGCTCCATCGAGGCGGCCACTTCTACAGTCGGCGACTCCATGGAAAACATGACGGCCGACGACGGCACGCTCACCGGCCTGCGCGAATACAACGAGCAGCTCATCGCCCAGTACGCCCAGATGGAGGAGTACAAGCAGGAGGCGCAGCGCCTGCAGAAGCTGCTCGATTTGAAGGACACCTACCAAATCGAGGGCACGGGCGCGCGCGTCATCGGGCGCTCGTCTGAAGCCTGGAGCCAAACCGTCACCATCAACAAGGGATCCGAAGACGGCATTTCCTCTGGCCAGACGGTCATGGGAACCTCCGGCGTCGTCGGGCAGGTGGTGTCCGCATCCACGAACACCGCCACCGTGCGCCTACTCACCGACCCGCAGTCGGGCGCGGCGGCCATGGTGCAGTCGAGCCGTGCCGAGGGCATTCTGCGCGGAAGCCTCGTGGGGCTTCTGTATTTGGAAGACCTCGACGCCGACGCGGAAGTCGCCGCGGGAGACGTGGTGGTGACGTCGGGCTTGGGCGGCAGCTACGCCCGCGGGCTCATCATCGGCACGGTGGTGAAGGTGGACAGCTCCCAGGGCGATTCGTCGCGCCGCGTGGTGGTTTCCCCGAACGATTCCATTTCAACGCTTGAGGACGTCCTCGTCGTTTCCAGCGTCGGTACCGATGAAGACGAGGACGAAGAAGAAGACGATTCCTCGTCGAGCAGCTCGCAGACAGGAGGCACGCGATGATGGGGGAGAAGAATAACGCCGTACTGGTCATCGGCTGCATCGTCGCCTTCATCTTCCAGGTGGCGCTCGCGCCCTCGGTGTCCCTGTTCAGCGCACAGCCCAACTTCCTGCTCGCCTATGCCGTGGTGGTGGCCATCGTCATTCCCGACGAGGCCGGCCCGGTGCTGCCTTTCGTCCTCGGCCTGCTCTATGACCTCACCGGCACGGGCCCGGTCGGCGGCATGGCGCTGTTGCTGGTGGTGGGGTGCTTCATCGCCTCGCGCGCCTTCACCGTTCTCGACAACGACACCATGTTCATGCCCATCGCCATCTTCGTGGTGGTCGCCTTGGTCGCAGAACTTGCCTATGGCATGCTGCTCATTGCCTGCGGGCTTTCCGCGAACCCGGTCGAGGCCCTGCTCACACGCGCCCTGCCGTGCGCGCTCTACGATTGCGCCGTGGGGCTTGTCTTCTATCCCGTCATGGTGCGCCTGCTTGCCGGCGGCGCGCAGGATCGCGGTCTTCGCACGCCGAAGCTTCGATAGGTAGGCCCGCATGCTTACCGCCATCGTCGCAACCGTCATAGCGCTCATCGTCGTCATCGCGGCGCTCGTCATCGTCTACGCCATCCTGCGCGGGCGCAAGAGCGACAGCATCAGCGTCAAGCACGACGTGCGCTCCATTTCCTCCGTCGGGGTGAAATCGTCCCTGCCCGGGGCTGATAGGCGCCCGGCGGGAGGGGCGGCCCGCGGCGCCACCCCTTCGCAGCCGGTCGCCAATGTGGGCGACTCGCTCAAGTCGCGCTTCCTCGCCGTCGGCATATTCGCGGGCGTGGTGTTCGGCACCCTGGCCACCAAGCTTTGGAGCATCCAGGTGCTCTCGGGTAGCAATTATCGCCAGGAATCGGAGGACAACCAGTACACGACGGTCTACACCCCCGCGCCGCGCGGCGACATCCTCGACTGCGACGGCGTGGCCATCGTGAAGAACCGCACGTCGCTGACGGTGCTTGCCGACCCCGACGTCGCCGACGACCATGACGTCATCGCACGCCTGTCCACCGTGCTCGGGCTTCCCGTCGGCGTGGTGCGCAAGCGCCTGGCCGACACGTCCTCGGGCGCGCAGAGCCAGCGCACCGTGGCCTCCGACGCCACCATGCGCAACGTGTCGTTTATCGCCGAGCACGCCAGCGCCTTCCCCGGCATCACCATCCAAACGCGCACGGTGCGCGAATACCCTTATGGCTCGCTTGCGGCGCATGCCGTCGGCTATATCGGCAGCGTCACGTCCGAGGACGTCGCCGGCGTTACCGCGGGCCGCGACTTGGAACTCGGCGACACCGTCGGGCGCAGCGGCCTTGAACAGACCTACGACAACCTGCTTTCCGGTGACCATGGCCAGCGCAAGGTGATGACCGACGCGCAGGGCAACATCGTGGAAGTGGTCAGCGAAACCCAGCCGGTGAAGGGGTCGGACGTCTACACGACCATCAGGGCATCGGTGCAATACGCAGCCGATAAGGCCTTCTACGACCTCATCACCCCCGACGGTGGCAGCATCGGCACGGGTACCGGTACAGCTGGCGCGCTGGTGATGATGAACGTCGAGGATGGCAGCATCATCGCCATGTCGAGCTTTCCGACGTTTTCCCCGAAGGCGTTCGTCGCCGGGCTCGACGACGACACCAACGACCTGTATTTCGACGAGGAGACGTCGAAGTCCGCGCAGCTTCCCATGCTCAACCGCACCATCGGCGGCACCTATCCGGCCGCTTCGACCTACAAGACCTTCGTCAGCCTTGCCGCCCTCGAAACCGGCATGGCAACCACCGACGAAACCTGGACCTGCACCGGCGAATGGGACGGGTTCGGGTCCGGCTCGCCACAGAAGTGCTGGGACGAGAACGGCCACGGCACGCTCGACCTGTACGGCGGCATCGTGAACTCCTGCGACGTCGTCTTCTACGACATCGGCTACAAATACTGGGACGCCGCCGCGAACAAGGGCAAAAGCGCCACGTTGCTGCAGGACTTCCTTGCGAAATACCGCCTGGACCAAAAGACCGGCGTTGACCTTTCCGGCGAAAGTACCGGACGCATCCCCACGCCCGAATGGAAGGCCACGCAGTATCGCGACACGCCCGAGGAGTCCGCGTGGAAGGGCGGCGACTACACGAACATGTGCATCGGCCAGGGCTATGTGCTGGTGACGCCCATGGAGCTATGCGTGGCGTACGGCGCCGTGGCGTCGGGCAACATTGTCAAGCCGCACCTTTTGAAGGAAGTGCGCAACGCCGCCGGCGATGTGGCGCTTTCCTATAAATCCGA
>CAVBAM010000164.1:0-4315 GCA_963593315.1 Candidatus Methanomethylophilaceae archaeon
AGCAAATCGCGCGAGGTGATCAACACGCGGTCGGTCATTTGGGAAAACGCGTCGTAGGTGGGTTCGCACGTGACGATCACCTCGTTGCCCGCCGCAAGCAGCTCGTCAATCTGCTCGGCAAGCTTCGCGGCGCGCGCGGCATCGAGCAGCGGCACGTCCTCGAACACGACTAAAAAAGCCTCCCTGTCCAGGCGTGAAAGCTCGCCGAACAAAAGACCCCGGTCCAAGTCGCGGATGAAGCACGGGCTCTTGCCGCTGAGCCAGAAGACATGGTGGAAGCCGAACACCGTTTCGGCATACTCGAGCACAACCGACGTCTTGCCGTAGCCGGACGGCGCGATGATGAAGCGGGCGACGTCGCGCTCGGCCATGAGCTTCGTCACCAGAGATGTGCGCGGATAGTTGCGCACGGTCGCCAGATGACTCGGACGCATGCCGTTGCAGGCGGCGTTCGCAATATACGTGAGCATACGGAAAAACCCCTATCTGTCAGGGGAGTATGCGTGGCCTGTGCGCGGAACCTTACGCCAGCCGGCGGCCCTTCCGCAAGCGCACGTCCGTTCGCATCGGTTCAATTCGCATCCCGAATGCCGACGCTTATTTGCGCGCCGTGCCCACATATGGTGGCGCGAAAGCTTCCGCCCCACCACCCCCGGCATGCGCAAAAATGCCCCCGCAACCGTAAAAAAGTTGCGGGGGCATTGCGGAAATTCGCCGTTTACCGGCTAATCGCTACGCTTCGCGGCCGACGAGCTTGGCGATGCGCTCGGAGTAAACCAAGTCGGAAAGACCCGCCTCCTTCTCCAGATCCACCAAGGGCGCGTCGTTCCACAGCGACTCCAGACGATAGTACTCGCGCGTTTCGGGCTGGAAGACGTGCACGATGAAGCTGCCGTAGTCCAAAAGCGACCACGTGCCGTCGGAGGTGCCCTCCATATGCAGGGGTTTCGCGCCACCGCGCAGGCGGCACTGCTCCTCGATCTCGTCGACCACGGCTTCCACCTGGCGGTTGTTCGAGGCGGTCGCGATGACGAAATACTCGGTCAGGCCGATCAGTTCCCCGACCTCCTGCACCATGATGTCCGTCGCCTTCTTCGAATCGGCGGCTTGCGCGGCGATGATGGCGCAGGCACGCGGCCCGAGCAGCTTCGGCTTCGGGCGGCCGTACATATCCACGCCCTGGTCGATTGCCTCTTCGTTGTCGATATGCTCGCTCACTTCTTACCTTTCTCCTTCTCGGCCCTTTCGCGTTCGCGCGAGCGGGCCGCATAATGGTTCCATACGCACACGGTGTCGGGGTGAATGCGCTTGCGCCTTGACACCAGGTTATCCAACACATGCTGGAAGGTTGCCAGGAACAGCTCCTCGATGTCCGCAACCCCCACCATCGCGCGCAAGTCGTCCACGCCCGGATAGTCGCGGCCAGGCTCGATGGCGTCGGCAACGTAGATTATCATGTCCAGGCTGCTCATGCCCACGTCGCCGGTGGTGTGCAGGCGAATGGCACGCAAAAGTTCCTGTGGCAGGCCCGGAAATGCGCGCGCGAGCGCAACCGAGGCGGTGGGGCCGTGCAGCAGATGCGGCATGTCCAGATAGCTGGCGTATTCCTCTTCCAAACCCAGCTCATGCGCGCGCGCCACGATCCCCGCATCGTCGTAGCCCTTGTCCCAGTCATGCAGAAGCCCCGCGAGACGGGCAAGCCGCTCATCGCAGCCATAGGCGCGGGCCAGCGCCACGGCGGTGTCGGCCACCCCGAGGGAATGCTTGAAACGCTTCGGCTTGACGCGCCCGGAAAGCTCGTCCCTGCGCGCTTCGTAAAACGCCTGGGAAAGCACCTCTTCGCCCGCCGTCGGCCTTGCCTCACCACTCACGCCCGCATCATCCCCGCTCGTCTCTTGCATTCGGTACAACCCGTGCTCGGAAATATAATCGAGCACCCGCTGCATCGTCAAATACCGTATGGAGCGTCCCTGCGCAACCCGCTGGCGCAGATCGGTCGAGGACACCGCAAGCCCGGTCGCCTGAAGCGCGTGGACGCGAAACGCCCCGTGCTCCTCGATCACGCGCCGCTGCTCGGCGGAAAGCTCCCACCCCGGACGCGTCACCGCCACGATGTGGGCCAGGCGCGCGACGACCTCGCTTTCTCGCCACTTCAGGATGCTGCACACCGCATCGGCGCCGGTGATGAACCACAACTCCACGTTGTCCGGGTAATGCGCGCGCAGCTGGCGAAGCGTATCGGCCGTGTAGGTGACGCCGGCGCGATCCACCTCGATGCTGCTAGCGTCGAAATGAGGGTTCGATGCGACCGCGGCGGCGCACATGGCGAGGCGCTCGGCGGCCGGCGTGACGTCACGATCCTGCTTGAAGGCGGGGTTTCCGGCCACGACGAACACCACGGCATCGAGCTCAAACGCCTCGCGCGCCTGCTCGGCGCAGGCGAGGTGCCCGATGTGGATGGGGTCGAACGTGCCGCCCATGATGCCAAGCCGGCAAGGCCGCCCGTCGGCGCCGAGGTCGTCGAAGCGGCGGCTCACCACCGGCTTGACCCCGCCGCCTTCCCTTTTGAGAACGCCCACGGGAATCAACGCACCTGACCCGTGCCGCGCAGCACGTACTTGTAGCTGGTAAGGCCCTGCAGGGCGAACGGCCCGCGCACGTGCAGCTTCTGCGTCGAAATGCCGATTTCCGCGCCCAGCCCGAACATGCCCCCGTCGGTAAAGGCGGTCGAGGCGTTCACGTAGACCGCGGCCGCATCGACTTCAGCGACGAAGCGCTGCGCCGCCGAGGCACCCTCCGGACGCGAAAGGTCGGCGACGATCGCCTCGGAGTGGCGCGTGCCGTAGCGATTGATGTGGGAAATGGCCGCATCAACGCCATCGACGCAGCGAATGGCCAGATCGGGAGCGAGGTATTCCGTTTCCCAATCCGACTCGTCCGCGCGGCTGATCTCGAGCGCGGCATCGAGCGGGGAACGGTCCGCCCCCGCAGCCAGGGCCAGCTTGCACGCAAGCTCGTCGCAGTGCAGGCGCACGCCGGCGTCGGCGAGCGCGCCCGCAACTTCCGGCAGGAAATCTTCGGCGACCGAAGCGTCAACGAGCAGCGTTTCCGCGGCATTGCACACCCCGAAACGCCGGGTCTTCGCGTTCACAACAATGTCGCGCGCCATTGCGAGGTCGGCCGTGGCATGCACGTACACGTGGCAGTTGCCGGTCCCGGTTTCAATGACCGGTACCTTGGCGGCCTCGACGCAATGGCGGATAAGGCCGGCCCCGCCGCGCGGCACGAGCACGTCCACGATGCCGTGCAGGCCCATCAGCACGTCGGCGGCGGCGCGATCGGTCGATGCGATGCTGCCGATGCAGCCTTCCGGCATGCCGGCGTCAACGGCGGCGGCGTGCAGAACGCGTGCGATGGCGGCGCAAGACGCGTGCGCAAGGGACCCGCCGCGCAGCACGACGGCGTTGCCCGATTTCAGGCAGATGCCCGCGGCATCGGCGGTGACGTTGGGACGGGCCTCGTACACGACGGCGACGACGCCGAGCGGCACGCTCACGCGTTCAAGCTCGATGCCCGAGTCGAGCGTGCGGCGCTCCTGGACAACATTAATTGGATCAGGCAGCTCCACCAATTTTTCGAGCGCAGCCGCCATCTCCTCGATGCGTCCCGCGTCAAGCGCGAGGCGGTCGAGCAGGCTTTCCTTGACCTGAGCGGCGCGCGCCGCGCGCATGTCCTCCTCGTTGGCGGAAAGGATGTCGGCCGCATGCGCGCGCAGGGAGGCCGCCATTGCGTACAGCGCATCGTTGCGCGCCTGCGTGCTCGTCTGTGCAAGCGCGCGGCTTGCCTTTTGCGCGGCGAGCGCAATGCCGCGCACTTCATCTTCAAGCTTCACCCAATCCCCCGTTCTACGAAACGGACAGCAGTATCAGGGGCGGGCACGCAAGCCCGCTCCGCGCGAAAAGCTACTCGAACACCACGAGGTCGTCGCGATGCACAATCGGCTTTTCGGAAAGCTCTTCCAAAAGCCGGTTTGCCTCAATCTGCTCGCGCGTCTTGCCGCACGCAAGCTCGATTTCGTCGGCGGAAAACGCCGTGCGCCCGCGTGCGAACAAGTGCCCCGACGCATCCTCGATGTCGATGATGTCGCCCGCCTTAAAGCGCCCGCGAACTTCCTTCACGCCGACCACGAGCAGCGAGCTTCCCCGCCCGACAAGCGCCGCCTTCGCGCCTTCGTCGACCACGACCGAGCCACGCGCCGAATCGCCCAGGGCGATCCAAAGCTTGCGTGCCGTTATCTCATGCATGGCCTCCCCGG
>CAVBAM010000165.1:0-4306 GCA_963593315.1 Candidatus Methanomethylophilaceae archaeon
GTTCATATTCAGCCAAGCCGGCATCGAGCAGATCATCACCACGCCCGGCGGCTATGAATACCGCAACGGCCAAGCCACGGTGTTCGACGCGAAAGACCGCGCGGAAACCGGCCTCGGGAAAACGCTGCTCGGCCAAGCCGCCGAGCGCTTCACCTTCGGCGGCATGTCGCCCGACGACAAGCGCGTCGCGTTCGTGAACCTACGCGAGATTCGCGGCATCCGCTTCGGCACGCGCGGGCCGCTGGCCTACAACGATCTTTTCTACGGAGCCGACCTGGAAGTGTATGCCTACGGCGCCTTTTCGGTGCAGGTGAGCGACCCGGCCCTGTTCATCCGCTCGTTCGTGCCGGCCAACGTCTCCAGCTACTCCGTCGACGACCCGAAGGCGCGCCGGCAGCTCACCTCGGAGTTCCTGCACTCGTTCATCGCCGCCGTCAATTCGCTGTCGGCGCAATTCCGCATCTCGCAGCTGCCGGGACAAACCGCCTCCATTGCCGCCGCCGTCGCCGCGCAGGAGCAGAACGCCGGATCGTGGCCGACGCGTTTCGGCCTCGCGCTTGTGAGCGTGGCCATTGAGAACATCGAGTTCTCCGACGAGTCGCGCGAGCTGGTGCGCAGCTACGCCGAGAAGAAGATGAACGTCGCGGCCTTCGAGGGCGTCTCGCAGCATGCGGCCAACGTCGCGGCGCAGCAGATGATCGCCGAAGGGGTGCGCGACAACGGGCTCGGCGATGGCGGCGGCATGCTCTTCGGCATGAACCTTGCCGGCGCGATCAACCCGCTGAACGCGGGGCTTGCGCAGGCGGCGGGGACCGGCAACGCGTCTGCTGCAGGGTATCCCGCAGGTTCGGGGGCAGGTACGGCGCCGAGCGGAGCGAACGGGACGCCGGCGCAAGCAACGGCGGCAAGCCCCACGGAACAGCCGGGCGCGCCAGACGATCAAGGTAACGGCGCGGCGCAAGATTCCGAAACCCAGCAGCCCTCCCCCTCATTCAACGACCTCGACGAACGCATCGAGGCGCTTCGCAAGCTGAAGGATCTTGCCGACGCAGGGATTCTCACGCAAGAGGAATTCGATCAGAAGAAAAAGCAGTTGCTGAACCTGTAGCCGCGGCCGTAGCAGCCGCAATGCAAACGCGGGCGCTCGTTTCCCGGAAAGCGGGCGCTCGTCGACAGAATGGCACAACATAAAGAGGCGGGGCGAATCGGCCCGCCTCACCAATCCGCCCCGCAGCCGGGTCTACCCCACCGTCGAGCTCGCTCCGCTACCAAATGCAGGCGTATACTTCGACGGATTCATGCTTCACCTCGACATACGGAGTGGCGCTGAAGGCAACGCTTTTACCTTGCGCGGGACACGAGACGAACGCCTCCGCGCCTCCCACGATAGTTCCAGAGGCGTCCCTGAACACGACGGTAACCATCACGTCGCCGTATTCGGTATTCCCCACATCGTCGGCGGTCACCTCGCCGGTGATCTTCGTCTCGCCATACTGATTCTTGGACTCGGACACGTTGCTGACCGAAAACGACCCCGCCGATTCAGAAGTGCTCAAGCTGTAGCTTCTGAGCGCCTGCGGCTCGAATTCCACGCTCGCCGGCGTTTCGGAACAGGGCTCAATCGAGGCATAATATTGCGTTTGACCTGCCCCTATAGACATCATAGCCGTCTCACGCGCGAACAGCACCTCCCCTGAGGAATTCTTGCCCGTCACCGTGATCGAGGGGAGCTTGACGGTCGTATCCGCGGAATTGTTCCGCAGGGCGTAGACGAACTGCACATAGCCGTTGCCGCCCATCGACCAACCCGACTCGACGATGCTCAGCGGGTTGTCGGTGTTTTTGGCGGCATCGGTCACCGAGGAGCCCGACGACTGCGTGTTCTTGCTTGACGAGTTTGACGAGGTGCCAGATGAGCCGGAAGCCGCGCCGGCTTCCGGCGAAGAGCCGTCCGAGGAGGTCGATTTCGACGAACCGTTCGAGGTCGACCCCGCGCCCTGCGACTGCCCACCTGAGCCAAACGCGCCGCCGATGACACCGGCGCCAAGAACCACGACGAGCGCAACGCCCACCGCGCAGGCGACAATCGACACAACCCGACCAGGCCCTCTTCCGGGCAGCTTTTTCACAACAGCAGAGGCGCTGATGCGGCTAGCCTTCTCACCCGGGTGCGGGGGCCGCGCGTCGGAAGCTCCATCGGGCGCAGTGGCAGCTTCGCCAACAGGTGCACAGGCAGCGGGATTGCCGGCCTGCGCGGCAACAGGAGCGGCATCATTGGAATCATCGGGTTGCGAAGCGGCTTCGCCAACCGCATCCGACGCATCCCGCGAAGCCGTTTTGACAGCCGCTTCCGCGTTTTCGCCAGCTTCATCCTCGCCTTCGCCCGCGGCGGTGCCGGCACGAGCCAGCCACGCGCCCGGCACGATATCGCCGATTCCGCAAGAAACCAGGGCCCGGGCCATTTCGGCGGCGCTCTGGAAGCGTCCGCTCGGCTCGAACGAGCCGGCTTTCTCGACGACGGCCTTCACGTTGGCGGGAATGCCGTCCGCGCGATCGAGCGCGCCGGCGAAATCGTCCGCGTCGGGACGGATGCCCGTGAGCGCATAGGCGAGCACGCGTCCCATGGCGTACACATCCGAGCGCGCATCGGTTTGCGCGAAGCCGAACTGCTCGGGAGAGGCGAACCCCCAGGTTCCCAGTTTGGTGGTGTTTTTAGCAGGAGCCTCGGTGCTCACCCGCGCGATGCCCAAATCGATCACGTGCGCGCCATCGGCCGCGATGACGATATTGCTTGGAGACAAGTCGCGATGCACCACGTGGCGGGCATGCAGTGCACTCGCCGCCTCGCACACCTCGACCATCAGGCGCACGGCATCCTCCGCGCAAAGACGTCCCTTCTGCTCGACGACGCTTTCCAAGGTTTCACCCGGCACGTAGTCGTACACCGCGACGAAACTGTCAGGGAGTTCGTAGGTTGCCACCACATGCGGCAGGCGGCGGCACTTGCATTCCGCCAGGGCGGACCACACGCCGCGACGCGCCAACTCACCCGGTATTTTCTTGCGAACGAAAGGGCCCGATCCGTCGAGGAAGACCAGCTCGGTTGTGCCGCCGGGACCGTCGGCAAGCACGCTGCGCACCTCGTAGGCGTCATCAAAGTGGAGCGCATGCAGAATCTGGTCGTCGTTCACGGGTTTCTCTTCCTGAGGTGCAGTCGTCGATTACGCCACCCGACGCAGGGCGCAACATGCCATGCCGCCGTGCAGCTGCTTTTCAAGCATTGTAACCTTGCATCCATCGCCCGCGCGTCAGTTGGGAACTGAATTTTCGGCGGCGATGATTGAGGAGGGGTCGCGTTCGTCGCGCAGTTCCGATGGCCCACGCGGGTCGATGTTCCGGCTGCGCCGGAATGCGCGCTCTTGCGAACGCGCCTACGCATTTTCGCGGAAAGCCAACCCTTGACCTGTTGGGTTCGTAGGGTCGTTCGCAAGAGCGACCTCGCGCCGCGAAGCGGCGCCTAGCAGCAGGCGAACCGTTCGCAACAAGATTCACCGCTCGCGAGGTCAACCCAAAATAGAGAGGGCCAGAGGCCCGACACACATTTCAAAGCGGCAGGCGGGCCTCGTCCGTCCGTCAGGACGATCTGCCCGATGTTCCGGCTGCGCCGGAATGCGCGCTCTTGCGAACGCGCCTACGCATTTTCGCGGAAAGCCAACCCTTGCCCGGGTTTCGACAACTCCGATCGCAAGATCGACTATTAATCAGGAGGCCGCAGGCCGACACATATTTCACGATGGGCGCGAGTCCAATCGCCCCGCAGTGTTCCGGCTGCGCCGGAATGCGCGCTCTTGCGAACGCGCCTACGAGGTTTTGTTGAGGGAGACACACCGAAGTCGGGCGGCAGGAGAAGACAGTAGTTCCCTACCCCAAACGGCCGGTTGCGAGCAGGGTTTTCTCGCCGAAGCGGAACAGCTCGTCGTCGGCTTCGGCACGTGTGGCCCCCTGATCGATGCACCAGGCGATGATGGCGTCGCGACGGATTTTCGCGTACAGCTCGGAGGCGCCCGCCTGGCGCAATAGCCGCTGCGTCTCGCGCAGGCTGCAACCAAGACCGAACGCCAGCATGATGGCATGGTCGCGTCCCGGCTTGCTTTTCCCGGCGAAAATGTCGTAGACGACGGTCGCATTGATCCCCGACGCGCGGATGACCTCGGCGCGCTTCAGGCCGTGGCTGCGCAAAAGCTCGTTGAGGTACTCGACGAGCGCGCGATCGGCAGGCGCCGTCTCATCCAGATACGCATCGATG
>CAVBAM010000166.1:0-4275 GCA_963593315.1 Candidatus Methanomethylophilaceae archaeon
GGACGTAGGCGCGTTCGCAAGAGCGCGCACTCCGGCGAAGCCGGAGCATCGGGCGCAGGCAATCGCTCGCCGGCCGCGCTCTACGAAATCCCTGGCTTGACGAGGCCGCCTTCGTAGGCCCGCACCACAAGTTGGGCGCGGTCGTGCGCATCGAGCTTGCCCATTACGCGGGCCAGGTGCGTTTTCACCGTTGCCGGGCTGATGAACAGGCGCTCGCCGATTTGGTCGTTGTTCAGGCCGCGTGCCACCAGCGTCAGGATTTCCCGCTCGCGGCCCGTCAGCTGGTCGAGGTCGGCCGCGGCGGTGCCGGGCGAGGCCGGGCGTGTGGCCACGAACGTTTCGATGAGGCGGCGCGTGATGGAAGGCTGGATAAGCGCATCGCCGGAAGCCACCACGCGCACCGCCGCGGCGATGTCGTCGGGCTCGGCGTCTTTCAGCAAAAAGCCGCCCGCGCCGGCGGAAAGCGCGTCGTAGACGTATTCGTCCAGGTCGAACGTGGTGAGAATGAGCACCTGAACGCCGCCGAGCGCCGGGTTCGACCGAATGGCGCGCGTGGCTTCGATGCCGTTGACGTGCGGCATGCGGATGTCCATCAGCACCACGTCGGGCCGCAGGCGCTGCGCGAGCGTGACGGCCTGGTCGCCATCGCGGGCCTCGCCGACGACCTCGATGCCGTCATACGAGGACAGGATCAGCCTAAAGCCGCTGCGCACCAAGTCCTGGTCGTCGGCGATAAGCACTTTGATGGGGGATTCCGCTCCGCCGGCACCCGCGCCCGTCTTCATCATATCTTCCATGCCCTTATGCCTCCCTCTGCTCAAGCGGGATGCTCGCCCGCACCGTGAATCCGCCTTCCGGCGCGTCGCCCGCCGCGAACGATCCGCCCAGCACATGCACACGCTCGGCCATGCCCGCGACGCCATGTCCTTCGCCGTCGGCTGCTGTCGGCAGCTCGCCCGCCGCCTGGTCAGCGCCGGCTGCGGGAAGCGCCATGCCGCAGCCGCGTCCGTCGTCGCTCACCTGCAACGAGACCGACTGCCCGTCGCACGCGAAGCGCAGACGCATGCGGCTCGCCTGCGCATGGCGCACCGCGTTGGTGCACGCCTCGCGCGCCACGGTGAACAGCGCCATGTCCACATGGGCCGGAACCTCTTCCCGACGGTAGCCTTGCGTGTCCAGCTCAACCGAAAGCCCGGCGTCTTCCAGATAACGAACCAGGTCGGGAAGCTGTTCCGTGCTGGCGGCCGGCATGGTTTCCGCAACGTCGTCGCCGTGGCGCAGCACGCCGATCATGCTGCGAATGTCGTCGAGGGCCCCCTTTGCCGTGGTGCGTGCGGTCGAAACCGCCTCCTTCGCCAGCACCGGGTCGCGGTCCACCAGGCGCTCCGCCGCCGCCAGCTGGATGCTCACGGCTGAAAGCGAATGCGCGGTGATGTCGTGCACCTCGCGCGCGATGCGCACGCGCTCGGCCTCCACGCGCCGAGCGGCCTCCTCTTCGCGCGTGCGCTCCGCCTCGGCTGCCCGCTGCTCCATCTCGCGCACATAGGCGCGATGCGTGCGCGTGGCATACCCGGCGATGACCGCGGCCACCATCAGCGCGATATTCTGGAACCGTGTGAAGAACACCATGCTGGCGGCCTGTAGCGCGCCGTCGCCGACCAACAGGCTCAGTGCCGATGCGACGCCGCACGCCACGCCGGGCACGGTCCCGCACTCGGCGGCCACCGTGTACAGCGCCACCACCGGGCCGACCACCGAAACGGGGATACCGGAATAGCGTATCTGCATTGCCAGGAATATGACCAGGGAAAACGCGAACACCGGCAGCGGGAAGCAGCGGCGCAGCACCAGCGGCAGCACCGTCATGCCCAGCCCGACGAACACCTGCAGGTCGGGCACCACGTTCACCGTTCCCAGGTATTGGCGCAGCGCCAGGTCGGGGATGATGATCGACGACGCCGTCAGCATCAGCTGCAGGCAGCCCACGGCGAACGTGATCAGCGTAATCGCCGCGTCCAGCCCCCAGTCGTGCAGGGTCATCTCGCGTTTGTTAACGAAAAGGTTTTCCATGCAGGCCATACTAGAGCACCGCGCCCACCATAGCCATACGCCGCCAAGGGTATTCGCCGGCTACTTGCCGTTTAGCCGCTGCATGCGGGCTCGATGCTCGTCGGTCCACTCAACCAGGGCCGTGTTGATCATGGCTTTTCGGGCTATCCCGCGCCTGGATGCCTCGTCGTCAAGCGTTTGCATTAGCCATAAAGGAATGGTGACGCTGATGTTTTTCGGCTCCATTGGATCGGGGTTCTCGACGATGGGCTGGTCGAGGTCGAAATAATCGGTTACGTCCTCGCCCGCGTCGAAACGCTCTTTCAGATTCTTATCCGTCGTTGCGGTCATACAAGCTCCTTTCCTATACTCCTAACTATATCAAACAAATATTTGATTAATGCCGGATAGGTATCAGACAAATTTTTAGTACAAAGCTTATCATCCTATGGCTCGAAGGGCGCTGAATTGTTTGCGCGCTTCCGCAATGCTGGCGATGCGTTGTTTCGCCTCTTCACAATTCCGTGCTATTTGCTTGCAATTGGGGTGGCGGCTGCTATAGTTGCCAATGTGTTTAGCACTCGTAACCTAAGAGTGCTAGCACTCCCCGCATAGGAGTGGTTAAATAGCGGCTATGCGAAGAAATAGGTTCGCAAAGAACGTCCGAAAGGAAGGCATCATCATGAATTTGAAACCCCTGGGCGACCGCGTTATCGTCAAGGCCGACGAAGCTGAGGAAACCACCGCATCCGGCCTGTTCATTGCCACCGAGGCCAAGGAAAAGCCCCAGAGCGGCACCGTGCTGGCCGTTGGTGACGGCAAGCTGGACAAGGACGGCAACCTGGTTCCCGTGCCGGTCAAGGTCGGCGACAAGGTCGTCTACGGCAAGTTCGGCGGTCAGGAAATCAAGGTTGACGGCGAAACCGTGCTTATCCTGCGCGCCGACGACCTCTACGCCGTGTTCGCGTAAGGTTTCCGCAAGCATTTCGCAAGCAAGCGCATGAACGCGCGCGAGCTTTAACTCGGATCGCGCCCGTTCGCCGATAGTTCATTTCGAAAGGAAGTCTAAAGAATGGCTAAGGATATCAAGTTCGAAGCCGACGCCCGCAGCTCTCTTGCCGCCGGCGTCAACAAGCTGGCAAACGCCGTCAAGGTGACGCTGGGCCCCAAGGGTCGCTACGTTGCGCTTGAGAAGTCCTTCGGCGCCCCGCTGATCACCAACGACGGCGTGACCGTCGCCAAGGAAGTCGAGCTGGAGGATCCGGTCGAGAACATGGGCGCCCAGCTCATCCGCGAGGCCGCCGTCAAGACCAACGACGTCGCCGGTGACGGTACCACCACCGCCACGCTGCTGGCCGACGTCATCGTTTCCGAGGGCCTGCGCAACGTGACCGCCGGTGCTGACGCCCTGGGCATCCGCCGCGGCATCCAGAAGGCCACCGACGCCGTCGTCGAGGCCATCAAGGCCGACGCCACGCCGGTGTCCACCACCGAGCAGATCACCAACGTCGGCACCATTTCCGCCGGCGACGCCGAAATCGGCGAGAAGATCGCCCAGGCCATGGACGCCGTGGGCAAGGACGGCGCCATCTCCGTCGAGGATTCCCAGACCTTCGGCCTGGACATGGAAATCGTCGAGGGCATGCAGTACGACCGCGGCTACATCAGCCCCTACATGGCCACCGACATGGAGAAGATGGAAGCCGTTCTGTCCGATCCGTTCATCCTGCTGACTGACCAGAAGATCTCCAACATCCAGGACATGGTGCCGCTGCTGGAGACCATCATGAAGTCCGGCCGCCCGCTGTTCATCGTCGCTGAGGACGTCGAGGGCGAGGCTCTGGCCACCATCCTGCTGAACAAGCTGCGCGGCACGTTCAACTGCGTTGCCATCAAGGCCCCCGGCTTCGGCGACCGCCGCAAGCGCATCCTCGAGGACATCGCCGCCGTCACCGGCGCGCAGGTCATCGACAAGGACTTCGGCATGACCCTGGCCGACGCCAAGATCGAGATGCTCGGCACCGCCAAGACCGTCAAGGTCTCCAAGGACGCCGCCCTCATCGTCGACGGCGCGGGCGAGAAGCAGGCCATCGAGGACCGCATCAACCAGATCAAGAACGAGCTGGAGCGCGTCGATTCCGACTTCGACCGCGAGAAGCTGCAGGAGCGCTTGGCGAAGCTGTCCGGCGGCGTTGCCGTGCTGAAGGTGGGCGCTGCCACCGAGGC
>CAVBAM010000167.1:0-4241 GCA_963593315.1 Candidatus Methanomethylophilaceae archaeon
ATCGGCAAGGTGCGCGAGCTGGCCGAGGCGGGCTATGGGGTGCTTATGATCACGCACAACCCCGACCACGCGTTCATGACCGGGGCGAACGTGGCGTTGCTCACGCGGCACGAGCCCATGAAGTTCGGCAACGCCTTCGACGTCATTACGCGCGAGAATATTCAGCAGGCTTACGGCATCGGCGTGAAGCTGGTGGAGTTCACGCACGGCAACGGCGAGGTCATGCGCATGTGCGCTCCGGAGTTCGGCGGCGTGCGCAAGCGCTAGAGCGCCCGCAGGAGCCGCATCGTCTCGCACGAGGCGTGCGGCGTCGAGTGAGGCACGGGGCGGCGCGGCAGGGCGCGCAGGCCCGCATAAGCAAGAAGATTCGATCCGGCGCCGGGCGCCGGTGGACAGGAAAGGACGACCATGATCGAAAAGAACGAGGCCGCTCAGGCATCCGAGGCGCTTATCGGCATCGTCGACAACGTGGAGACGGTGATCGTCGGCAAGCGCGAGGCCATCGAGCTGGTAGTGTGCGCCCTGGTGGCGCGCGGGCATGTGCTGCTTGAAGACCTTCCCGGCACGGGCAAGACCTCGCTCGTGCGTGCGCTTTCCAAGTCGGTGGACTGCGGATTTTCGCGCATCCAGTTCACCCCCGACGTCATGCCCTCCGACGTTTCGGGCTTCTCCATCTTCAACCAGAAGACGCGCGATTTCGAGTTCCGTCCCGGCGGCATCATGAGTAACCTGGTGCTCGCCGACGAGATCAACCGCGCCAGCGCGAAAACCCAGTCGGCGCTGCTCGAGGCCATGGAAGAGCGCCAGGTGACCGTTGACGGCATCACGCATAAGCTGGCCGAGCCGTTCATGGTGCTGGCTACGCAGAACCCCATCGAGCAGTACGGCACCTACCCCTTGCCCGAGGCGCAGCTCGACCGCTTCCTCATCAAGCTTTCCATGGGATACCCGCTCATGGACGAAGAGGTGCGCGTGGTCATGGACAGCGCCGCCGCCAAGGCGCGCATCCAGCCGGTTGCGTCGTCTTCGCAGGTAGTTGCCCTGCAGGAAGCCGCCGAACAGGTGCATGTGTCCCATGCCGTGGCGCGTTACGCCGTGCAGGTGTGCGCCGCGACGCGCACCATGCGCGAGTGCTCCTGCGGCGCGAGCCCCCGCGGCTCCATCGCGCTCATCGCGCTCGCGCGCGCCAACGCGCTCATGCGCGGGCGCACCTATGTCATGCCCGACGACATCAAGTATCTGGCGCCCTACGTACTTGCGCACCGTATCATCCTGACGCATGAGGCGAAGGTTGCCGGCCGCGACGCCGCGTCGGTTGTCGAGTCCATCCTGGACTCGGTCGCGGTGCCGCTGGCTGACGAAGTGGATGTGGCCGGCAAGTAATGGCGCGCCTCAAAGCACAACGTCCCTGGAAGCTGAAGCTCTTCGCGTGCCTCGCCATCATTGCGGCATGTCTGGCGGTGGCGTTTCTGGTCGGCGATGCCGACTACAACGTCACGGCCATCGGCTGGATTCCGCTGTTTATGGTGGTCTGCGGCATCGTGGTCGCGTTTCTGTACCTGCAAGTGCTCAAAGCCGGGTTGGAAGTGTCGGCGGCTTCGGAAATGCACGATTGCCGCCGCGGCGACGACATCCCCTTCACGGTGCATTTCCGCAACAAAACGCCGCTGCTGTTCTTCCGCATCGAGGCGTATTTCTACGTCTCCGACCTGTTCGGCGGGGTGGCGTCCGAGGCCATGACCACGCTGTCGCTGGCGCCCTTCGAGCGCTACGATTTGGGCTTCACCACGAAGTTCGAGCATATCGGCACCTACACGGCTGGCCTTGAGCGCCTGGTCATTTGCGACTTTTTGCGCCTATTCACCGCCGAGATACCGGGGGATCGCACGCAGATGGTGCATGTGACGCCGCGCATCCAGAGTCTCGAGTCGCTCGAGCTTTCGACCGACTCCCAGCAGGAGGCGGCCCGTCCGCGCAAGTCGGTGTTCGCCGATTCGCTTGACTACGCCTACGTGCGCCCGTACGTGCCGGGCGACCCGCTGAAGACCATTCATTGGAAGCTTTCGTCGCGCACCGACGGCTACATGACGCGCCTGTTCGAGGAGAACACGAACCCCGGCGTGGCCGTGGTGCTCGACTTCTTCGCGCCGGAAGAGCGCGCCGGGTATTTGATGGGCATGTTCGACGCGCTGGTGGAAACGGCCTTTTCGGTAGGCGATTACGCGCGCGCCGAGGGCCTCGACACCGAAATCCACTACACGAACCGCGACGGCGAGCGGGTGCGGCGCACGTCATGGGTTTCCACCGAGCTCGACGAGATCATCGCCGACATGCCCTCGATCACCAATGACCTTGAGCGTGAAAACGACGGCCTGGACCTGTTCAGCGAGCAGCTGCGCAATCAATACGGCCAGAACAACCTGGTCATCTGCACGGGTAACCTTTCCGCCGGCATCGTTTCCGCCGTGATCGACGCGAAGGTGCGCCGGCGCAACCCGATCCTGTTCGCCATCGTCCCCTCCGACCTGGAGGGTCGCGAGCTTGACGATTGGTGCGCACCGCTTGCCAAGCTTGACGCGGCCAATATCGGCTATCGCGTGCTCGCGCGTTCCGACGAGCTGATCGGGGGTGCGGCGTAATGGCGAAGAATATCGAACGCGAAGGCGCGAATGGATCGCACGGCGCCTTCGTAGCGGGTGCTGCGAACCGTGCGGGCGGGCGCGCCGCGGCGGGCGCGCCGCGCGGCGAAAAGCGAAAGCGCGGGAGGTTGTTTGCCCGCACGCCGCGCCGTCCGGTCGAGGAAAGTGGTCCTGCGGCCCCTTGGGGTGTGTTCCTGCGCGCGGCGCTTCCCGATTTCCTGCTGGTGTTGGTAGTTTCGACAGCCCTGGTGATGACCGTGTCGTTCGCTTTCGAAAGCGCGCCCGACGTTCGCGGCAATGCGCTTGTCGATGCGGCCCTGTGCACCCCGATGCTGGTCATCCTGTTTATCGGCAGCCGATCCCGATCCGCGGTGCTGCCCGCCGGCATTGCGGCCTGCGTGTGGGCTGCCGTGCTCATCGGGGCCGGCGTGGCTCTGACGCCCGCCGACGTGCCGCTGTTCGTGGACAACGTCGTCAACGACGATCCCGGCGCCTACCTGCTGTTCGCGGTGGTGGCGGCAGTTGTGCCGGCGCTTGTGTTCCTGCTTTCCCGTCGCACCGTCGGCATGGCGTTTTTGCTGGTCGCCGGCGTTATTTCCTGCGCCTGGGTGCAGTTCCTCTATCGCGACTGGGCCGACAACCACGGGCTCGCCATCTCACTTGCGGTGTATGCGGGCATCGGCATGCTGTTCGTGTTCCAAACCTACCGTTCTTCCATGTTGTCGGCAAAGCGCGCGAAGAAGACCTCGTTCGCGGTCGTTATCGCCTACGCTGTCGGCATCGTCGCGGTGTGCGCGGGCGCCGGCGTGGCGCTGTTCTACGGGGTGGTCGCTCCGGCCGAGCTGCATACCGCCGACGTGCGCCCGTTCCAGCGCTACTATGCCGTTCCCGTTGTGGAATATTCCGGCGTGTATTCGACCGTCGAGGTGGAGGACCCCAACGCCACCACGGACCAGACCAACGATGACATGAAGGATGCCAACCAGGATGCCCAGGGCGGACAGGATCCCGACGAGTCGGACGACCCGAAGGCCGACTCCACGTCGCCGGTCGAGCAGTTCCTCTCGCAATTCGATGCCGACAGCTGGACGCAGTCGTTCAACACCATCGATTACGAGAAGCTCAAGCTCGGCGCCCTTATCGCCGCCATTATCGTCATCCTTGCTTTGGCTGCGGCTATTTGGGCGCGGCGCTCGTGCCGGGAGCGCCGGCTTGCTAAAATAGCCGACAAGCCTGCTGAATGGCAGGTTTGGTGGATCTACCGCTTTTTGTGCGGACGGCTTTCGCGTCTGAAGGTCGAGCGACCCGAAACGCTCACGCCCATGGAGTTCGCCCTGGGCAGCCAAAGGCGGCTGGCGCAGTTTGCCGAAGGCACGGGCGGCGTGGACTTCGTGCGCGTCACCGACATTTACCAGCGCACCTGTTTCGGTGGCCATGTGCCCACCGAGCAGGAGCTTTCCGACGTGAAAACCTATTATCGAGCGTTCTTCGCCAACGCGCGCCGCTACCTCGGCAACGTCCGTTGGCTGTGGAAATTCTGGCGTATTTAGAGGAGGAATCACCATGCCGAAACCCAAACGACCCGGTCCCGACTGGAACCAG
>CAVBAM010000168.1:0-4240 GCA_963593315.1 Candidatus Methanomethylophilaceae archaeon
CTCCAAGATCGACGGCATGGACGCTACCGTGGCCAAGGCCTCCATCGAGCGCTACAACCAGCTGTGCGAGCAGGGTTCCGACGACGACTTCGGCAAGAGCAGCCAGCGCCTGTTCGCCCTGAAGAACGGCCCGTTCTACGCGGCGAAGTGCGGCGTGGCGCTGACGCTTGCGAACCTCGGCGGCCTGGAGTCCGACTCCGACTGCCACGTCTACGACACCGACCGCAACGTCATCAAGGGCCTCTACGCCTGCGGTGCCCCGCAGGGCGGACGCTTCAACGTGCAGTACCCCATTTCCCTGAAGGGCCTGTCCGCGGGCATGTGCATGGTGTTCGGCAAGATCGCCGGCGAAAACGCCGCTTCGGGCAAATAGGGGGAACCATGAGCGAAGAGAACAAGACGGGCGTGGGTGCGCCTGCGGAAAATGGCGGGGCGAAACCCGCGGAAGGCGGCGCGGCGGCGCCTGCGGCGAAGAAGGGCAAGAACCGCAAGCTTCCGGTGGTCATCGGCGTCGTCGTGGTGGTTTTGGCCGTGGCCGGCGGCGGTTTCTGGGTGTGGCATGAGCAGCCGAGTTTCTGCAACGCCATCTGCCACACGCCCATGGACGGCTACCTGACCACCTACGAGGCCACGCCGGGCGAGGCGGCGACGGACAAGTGGGGCAACGAGGTCGCCGACGCTTCGAGCATGCTGGCCCCGGTGCATGCGCAGGAGGGCATCACCTGCGTGCAGTGCCACGTGCCGCAGCTGGCCGAGCAGATCGGCGAGGGGCTGAGCTGGGTTGCGGGCAGCTACAACGTTTCGCAGACGCTCGATGAGCGCTTCGTGCCGGAAGAGAAGTCGCTGTCCGATCTGACCGAGGCACGCGGCATCGCCAGCGAGCAGTTCTGCCTGAACTCGGGCTGCCACACCAACGACGACGGATCGGCCATGACCCGCGATGACTTGGTGGAGAAGACCAGCGACATGAAGCGCAACCCGCACGTGCAGCAGCATGGCGAGGTGGCGTGCAGCGAGTGCCACAAGGCGCATCGCGCTTCCACGGTGTACTGCAGCAAGTGCCACAGCGACACCACCATCCCCGATGGCTGGATCAGCTATTCGGAATCGGAGGCGCTGGAGCCGACCGCGGTGAGCAACTAGCGGATAGGCGTTGACGGGGCCCGGCTGGCCTGCGCGGCGGCTGAGTCCCGCCGGCCGGTTGGTAGGGACGCATCGGGAGCTTTCCGAGGTGCTTGCATAGCAAAGGCCCGGGACCTGACGTGCGAGAACACGGCGGGTTCCGGGCCTTTTTTCGTTGCGTGGCCTCGGCCGGCCTGCGTGCCACGCTACAGGAACTTGTCCAGCTCGCGGTCGACGATGGCGCGGCGTTTGACCTTCGGCTTCATGATGGCCCGCCCGCGGCAGATGACGTGTTTGGGTGAGCGCAGGGCGCGCAGGTCGTCAAGCGGGTTGTTGGCCAGCACGATCATGTCGGCGCTTTTCCCGACTTCGATCGACCCCGTCTCGTCGCCGATGCCGGCGAGGCGTGCGTTGCCGAGCGTGGCCGTGTGCAGCGCCAGCTCGCGCGAGGCGCCGACGAATTTCTCAAAGTAGCAAAGCTCGCGCCAGAAGTCGTACTGCGTGATCCACGGGCAGCCGACGTCGTTGCCCAGCGCCACGGGAATTCCCTCGTCAAGTGCTGCTTTCGCATTGTTGATGATGCCTTCGAACACCACGTTTCCGTTGAACTGCTCCACCTCGCTGGCGCACGAGACCGAGCGGTCGAACAGCGCGTAGGGCAGCGCCGGGGATATGGTGGTGCAGACGAAGGCGCCGCGGTTTTTGTACAGGTCGATGATTTCGGGCGTGGGCGTGGCGCCGTGCTCGATGGAATCGACGCCGCCCTCGAGCGCCGCGCGCACTCCTTCGGGCGATTCGACGTGCGCCGCCACGATGAAGCCGAGGCCGTGCGCCTTGTCGCAGACGGCGCGGATCATCTCGGGCGGCATCTTCATCTCGCCCGGTACGCCCTTCTCCTTCGCGTCGAGCACGCCGCCGGTGATCATGAGCTTGATGAGGTCGACGCCCTGGGTTTTGGCGATGTCGACCTGCAGCAGGGCTTCGGCCGTGCTGTTCGCGGCGATGGCGACCGAACCCGCCATATGCCCACCCGGCACCGATATGCCCTGGTTGGCGGCCAGTACGCGCGGGGCCTCGATGGCGCCCGCCTCGCCGTCGCGGCGCACGCGCGTGTCGAAATCGCCCAGGCCGCCGACGGTGCGGATGGTGGTCACGCCGCTGTGCAGCTCCAGCCGCGCGTATTCGCAGACGAGCTTGTAGGCGACCCGGCGTGTGAGGTTGGTTGCCATGACCTTCTTGACCAGGCCCTCGTTGTCGCGCTGCTTCTTTTGCGGCTTGCCGTTGCCGGCAAGGTGGACGTGCATGTTGATGAGCCCGGGCGCGAGGTAGGCGCCTTTGAGGTCGACGACGTCGCAGCCGGCAAGGTCGGCTTCGGCGGTGGGGGAAACTGCGACGATGCGCCCGTCGCGCACGATGGCGGCGTGATCCTCGCGGACCTGCATGTCGCGCGTGCCGTCGAGCAGGCTGGCGTGGATGTAGGCGACGGGCCGCACGGTGGCTGCGGCGGGCCGAGCGGATGCGGATTTTTGTGGCTTTGACATGGGATTCCCCTTCCTTCCCGTGATGCGTGTCCGGCCATTATAACGAAGGGGACTCCCCAGCAGCGGGCAACCCCGCCCCCGTCACGCAAGCGTTGCCGATGGAGGGTGGATGGTCGGGTTTCCCGCTCGCGGTCCTTCTCCAGTTCAAAAACTATTCCGTCAACGGAATAGTTTTCACTTCCACCATGCTGCTATAAACTATTCCGACAACGGAACCCTTTTTAATGACGGAACCTAATGACGGAACCCTTTTGAGGAAGAAGGCGGACATGATCTCTGCGAGCGAGGCCGCAAAGCAACTGGGAGTGAGTACGCGCCGCGTGACCGAATTGGCGAGGGCGGGGGCGCTGGACGCGCGGAAGGTTTCCGGCGTTTGGCTCGTGAGCGAGGATTCGGTTGCCGAGAGGCTGTCCCATGTGAGCAAAAAGGGTGGCCGCCCCGCCGCCGGCAAGGCTTGGGGCGAGGTCCTCCTCACGCTCATGAACCGCACCCATGAGGTTGCCGAAGTCGTTTACGACACGCGGGAAAAGCGGTTTTCCAGAGTCAAGGAGCTGCTTGACCTGCGGCGCGCTCCGATAGGAATTGCCTCGGACAAAGCCTTGCCGCTGCTCGCCCTCAACCAGTGGTGGCGTTGGCGCGGCATTCCGGACACCCGCGCCCACCTCGATCATCTTCTTCGTGAAGCTGGGTGCTCCGTTCCGGAGGAGCTGCTCGAACGTAATCTCGGCTTGTCCCTCTCGGATCACTATTGGGTCAGGCCCCACGGCAGCGGGCTTACGTGGGAAAGCGTCAACTTCTTCAACAACGACTTCGAACGCATTGCCGCCTTGCTGCAGCCTGCGGCCATTGCGGAGGGGAAGGGCGGCGCCCATCCCGACAACACGTCGGACGGGAACCTCACGAAAACCTGGGAAAACCGCGGCGGTCACCGCGTTTTGGTGAAAGGCGGGGGAACTTTGTGCCAAGAACCCCTCAACGAGGTTGTGGCGACGGCGCTGCATGAGCGCCTTCTCGATGAAGGGGAGTTCGTGCGCTACGAAGCTGAAGAGGCGGATGGCGGGTTTGCGAGCGTCTGCGAGAATTTCCTTGCAGACGACGAAGAGTACGTGCCGGCCGTTTACGTCGAGCGCCTGCTCGACGAGGATCGTTTCAGCGATGGCTATCGGCACTATGTTGCGTGCGCGGAAAGCCTCGGGGCGCAGGACGTCGAGGGCTCGCTTGCACGCATGATCGTCTGCGACGACATCATCGCCAATTCCGACCGGCATCATCGCAATTTCGGCCTTCTTCGAAACGTCGAAACGCTCCAATGTCGTTGCGCCCCCATCTTCGACTCGGGGGCAAGCCTTTGGCATGACGTGCCCCTGGCGAGGTTCAAAACCGGCGAGCACAGCTTCGAATCGAAACAGTTTTTCGCGAGTCCCGCGCGGCAGCTTTTGCTTGTGGAGGACATGAGCTGGGTCAACGTTGATGCTCTCGAGGGATTTGCGGACGAGGCGGTCGGCATTCTGTCGAGGAATGCAGAGTTGGCGGAGCGTTTGCCCTTCATCCGATCGGCCCTCGAGTGGCGCATCGAG
>CAVBAM010000169.1:0-4225 GCA_963593315.1 Candidatus Methanomethylophilaceae archaeon
TCGGTCGGCTCGCCGTTCACGAGGCCGGACTCAACCGCCCAGGCCATCGTCCCGCGTGCCCAGTCAGACACGGCATCGGCGTCGGCGAACTTATTGAGCGCAGCCGCGTCACCGTCTTTCGCCTGCGCGTACTTGGCGATCATCGACACGGCCTCCTCGAAGGTCACCGCGCGATCGGGCTGGAAGGCGCGGCCCCCGTCCGTCTCCACGCCGTCGATGACCCCGTTGGCCGCGGCCCAATCGGCAGCCTCGGTGTAGAAGGCGTTGTCCGCCACGTCATCCATGTCGGTGGTGTTCACGGCGGTGTAGTTATACGCCTCGGCATCCACCGGGTTCGCGTTGCGCCACAGGATGGTGACCAGTTCCGCACGCGTGAGCGCATGCCCCACGCCGAACTCGTCGCTACCCTCGAAACCCGTCATGAGACCCGCGTCGGCAACCTTGGCCACCGCTGGGGCGTACCAGGCGTCCTCGGCGACGTCGCTAAACACGGGCGTGGCGTACACGCTTCCGTAAGCCCTGATGGGAAGGTTGTCGTAATCGATCTGCTCGCTCAGGTCGTCGATCTTGAGCGCCTCGCAACCCTTCTTGAGCTTCTCCCTCAGCTCGACGATGGCATCGGTCCAGTCTTGCCACGTGCCGTTCGCGCCCAAAAACGACTCGCCCTTGTTCACCACGCCGACGCAATAGCTCTTGACGGCAAGACGCTCGGTGAAGGCCTTGTTCATGCCCGTGGGCTGCACCGTCTGGTACTTCCCGTCGACGCTGCGCTGCGTCACCACGACCGAGTAGCGCTGGCCTTCCTTCATGATCACGCCGCTCTTCAAATCGACGCGATGGAAGCCGCTGTACTGAAACGTCTCCGATTTGCTAGCGACATGCTTGCCGTCGGTGGGGCTTTCCGCATCGTCGTCGAGCAGGTACATGTCGAACGTGGCGGTCACGCAGGCCGACCCCGTCTCGGTGGACAGCGAGGTGATCACCTGGTCCTGCTGGGCGGTGAAGATATTCGCCATGCTCACCTTATCGTCGGATGCGGCCGAGGCGATGGCGCTGACCGGCATGAAGGAATAGGAATCTGCGACGAGTGCGGCGTTGCCCGTTTCATCGTACACGTCGAAATCGAGAACCTCGACGTCGGAGAGGGACTGGTCATAGTACGACAGGTAGAAGTAACCGTCGTTGCCCCAGCCGCCGCCGTTGTTCGGGAAGTCCTCGGTAGACGAGCCCCAGCTGTTCTTCACGATCCACGCGCCGTTGTAGGCGGGCTGGTGACCTTCCAGGAAGTTTTCCTTGGAGTAGTTGTCGTCCCAGCCCACGATGGTGACGGCGTGGTTGGAAGTCACCGGCTCCCAAGTGTAATGCGCCCAGGTTTCGGTGTTGATGTACCTCGGGGTGGCGGAAGCCTTGCCCGGCATGTAGTTGTCGGAAGCGTAGGAGACCTGCACGGCATTGCCGGCCATAAGCTGCTGCTTGATGGCGGCGGTGCCGTCCTCGTTGTAGGAGTAACCGGTCGTCGTCAGGCCAAGGTCGTCGGTGGAGTGGGTGGCCGGGGTGGGAAGCAGGTTCGCATTGTCAAGCTGATAGGCCTTCTGGAAGCGCAGCGCCTCGTCCACGGACCAGTCGCCCTTCGGGGAATAGCTCATCGGGGCGTCCACGTCGAAGGTGGGGTCGCTCACCTTCTTCATCTCCGCCAGGTCGTTGCCGAACAGGTCGCGATAGCTCAGCGTGATGCCTTCCTTGTTCTTGTACGGCGCGACGGCCTCGTCGACCGGGCCGACGCCCGACGCATACAGGGAGCTGGCCAAAAACGCCGCGCCGCCGGTGTTCAGCGGATCGGTGCCCTCGACGGCCGCGCCGCCCTCGCCCGCCTGCGAACCCGACCCCTCGGGCAGGACCGAGCGCGAGAACCAGGCGGTCTGCAGTTCGGAGAGGTCGATGTTGTATTCGTCGTAGGTAAGGCCGAGTTTGTTCAGAATGGAAGTCTCGGCGGCGGCGGTGGAGCCGAACGACCAGCAGGTGCCCCAGGGCGTTTGATCCTTCACCGGCGTGACGGTGCCCTGATCGCGCAGGTCGAACGACGTCGGCATGGTGGTTGCAGCCAAAGAGGCATCGACGCCGTCGGAATACGAGGCCGAGGAATACAGCAGGTTGGTATCGCCCGTGGCGCTTGCAGAACCGAACAGCTTGACCTGCTCGTCGGCCATGGCCGAAATAAGGGAATCGACCTCGGAAGCGCCGTCGGACGTCGTCGCGGCGAAGGCGGCGGACGGGACGAGGCCGGCTGCGAGCACGCCCGCTAGGGCGGCACGGGTGAAAATACCGGGCTTGAATCTATTGGACATGCTGGGGTCCTTCCTTCTCAAATTATGCGGAATCGCGCATAAATGAATACATAATTAGTCATAGTAACGAAAAAGCGGCATCGCCACAAACCGGGGCGATGCCGCTTAACGTTTGCGAAAAACAATCGCTGCTATTCAAGATCCTTGCCGTGGCACTTCTTGAACTTCAGCCCGCTGCCGCAGGGGCACGGGTCGTTGCGGCCGACGTTGGCGAAGGGATCTTCCTTGTCCTTCACGTAGGTTTGCACCTTGCCCTGCGCGGGCTTCGGGGTCGCACCCGCGGCCTGCTCGGCGGCGCGGGCGGCCTGCTGCTCGCGCACGGCGGAGCCGACGCCGGTATTGCCGATGGCCTGTTCGGGGTTCGAATAGCTCACACGCCCGGCGAGCGGGTCGGGCTGCGCGGGCATCTGGGGAGCGGCGTTCGCGGCGATCTGCAGGCGCAGAAGCGTGCGCAGGTACTCCTCATACATGCTCGACGTAAGCGAGCTGAAGGCGCGGTAGGCCTCGTTCTTGTACTCCACCAGCGGGTCGCGCTGGCCGAAGGCGCGCAGGCCGATGCCGGTCTTCAAGTAGTCCATGTCCTGCAGATGCGCCATCCACCTGCGGTCGATGATGCGCAGCATCACCTGGGATTCCAGCATGCGCATGATCGGCGCGCCCAGCTCGTCGCTCTTCTGCTCGACCGCGCCGGCGAGATATTCGTCGATGGCCTCGCCAAGGGCCGCCGGATCGTCGTCGTGATCGACGTCCTCGCAGGCGAAGTCGCTGCGCCCGGTCATGTTGGCAATCCAGGAATCGACGGCCTTCATATCCCAGTCGTCGGAGGGAAGCTTCTCGGGGCAGTTCTCCTCCACCACGGCCTCGACCGCGTCGGAGATGATCTGCGGAATGCGGTCGTCCATGTCCTTGCCGTCGAGGATGGCGTTGCGCTCCTCGTAGATGGCCTTGCGCTGCAGGTTCATGACGTCGTCGTATTCCAGGACGTTCTTACGCGCGGCGAAATGCATGCTCTCAACCTGGCGCTGCGCGCTTTCGATGGCCTTGGAGACCATGGAGGCCTGAATGGGCATGTCGTCGGGCATGTTGGTCTTTTCCATCATGGCGCCGATCTTGTCCATGCGGTTGCCGCCGAACAGGCGCATGAGGTCGTCTTCGAGCGACAGGTAGAACTGCGTGGTGCCCGGGTCGCCCTGACGGCCGGCACGGCCGCGCAGCTGGTTGTCGATACGGCGCGATTCGTGGCGTTCGGTGCCGATGACGCACAGGCCGCCGGCCTCGCGCACGCGCTGCTGCTCGGCCTTGCACGTGGCCTTCGCCTCGGCAAGCGCGTCTGCGCGCTGCTGCTCGGTGGCGCTGGGAAGCCCGCCCTCCTCCGGCTCCATGCCGGGTTCCAAATCGGGGTTGAAGCCGTGGGCGAGCAGCACGTCGTCGGCGAGCACGTCGGGGTTGCCGCCGAGCAGGATGTCGGTGCCGCGGCCCGCCATGTTCGTGGCGATGGTGACCGCGCCGAGGCGTCCGGCCTGCGCGACGATGTGCGCCTCGCGCTCGTGGTTTTTGGCGTTGAGCGTTTCGTGCTTGATGCCGCGCTTATCGAGCAGGCGCGAGAGCTTTTCGGAGCTTTCGATGGACACGGTGCCGATCAGGCAGGGCTGGCCGGCTTCATGACGCGCCGCGACGTCGTCGGCGACGGCGTTGAACTTCGCCTCGATGGTGCGGTAGATCAGGTCGTCCTCGTCGATACGCTTGACTTCCTTGTTCGGCGGGATGGCCACCACGGGCAGCTTGTAGATCTGGCGGAACTCGGCGTCCTCGGTCATGGCCGTGCCGGTCATGCCGGAAAGCTTGTCGTAGAGGCGGAAGTAGTTCTGCAGCGTGATGGT
>CAVBAM010000170.1:0-4128 GCA_963593315.1 Candidatus Methanomethylophilaceae archaeon
GCTCAACACTACGAAGTCCTGCCGCAAGGTTAACGTTCCTGCCAGGTGTCTCGCGTTCGCGAGATCCCCATGGGTATGGACGTAGGCGCGTTCGCAAGAGCGCGCTTCCGGCGAAGCCGGAATAATCGGCCCGCACCCCGCCCCCAACCGATGGGGAAACCGGCGGGCCAACCTGCCGACAGCCAACCTACCCGCGACCACCCGCCGGCGGGCCAATCGGCTCTCGGGTTCGCCCGCCTAATCCCTATGCGACGGCGGTGATCCTATACAGGCGCATGTCGCCTTCGGAGAGCACCACTTCGAAGCCCGGCGTGTCGTCGTCAATGGAAAACAGCCCCGTCCAGTTTTCCGGACCCGAATGCGCCAGGCCTTCCTCGCCTCCGAAATGCAACTTGAGGACGTACCCCACGTTCAGCTCCCGCGCCGCCGCGGCAACTTCCGGCGACGACGCCACCTCGTTCAGGTGCAGGCGAATCTCCCGGCTCGCCTCAAGCTCGCTTTCGGACCCCGCCTCGTCGTAATAGCGGTACAGCACGCTGCAGCCGTTGATTCCGTACGAAACCGCGCTGCCGTCGCCGGGGATGTTCGCCAACACCTTGTCGGTGCCGACGATCGACATGGCCTCGGAAACGAACGCGCGCTCGTCGTGGTCGTACCACGAGTTGCAGGCGTCGCTAAACGCCTCGCGCATGTACAGGCCCGCGACGTCGAACGCGTTCTGCGAGTCCTCTTCCCCCGTGAGGCAGTAGTTCGGCCAGAAGTTCCACACGCACACGACAAGCGCGAGGCCACCGGCAACGCAGGCGTACCACCGGCCGCCCAGCGCGCCGTCACGCCGGTCCGAACGGCTCAAACGACCCACGAGCACCATGATCACCTCGACCACCGCGGAGAAGCCCAACGCGGCCAACGGCATCGCGAAGATGACCACCATCGAAATGATGCGGGTCGGATCGGTGTACCAGAAGCCGGTCAGCAGATGACGAATCGGGCCCTCCATCGACGCCGCAACCACGTACAGGCAGGCAGCGATGGCAAACGGCGCCGCAACCCACGCACGGCGGCGGTCGACGATCGCCGCAGCCACGCCCGCGAAGATAAGCACGCTGAGAACGATTTGAGCCGGGTGGTACAAATACCTCGTGAGCAGCACGTCCTTAATGGCCGTGGACGTCGGCACGTACGGGTTCCACACGAAATTGACGACGCTCTGCATGAACGGCGCCTTGTTGCAGGCGACCCACACGGCGGCGATGCACGCCGCGGCAACCAGCGCCGCGATAACGCGCCAGGCGAGGCCGATTTTTCCGGAAACGTTGAGGCGCAGCGGGATGCGGCTTGCCAGAAGCACCAGGTACGGGGCCAAAAAAATACCGAGCGCGAACACGACGTTGGGTTGGGTGAACGCCAGGGCGCCAAGGCCCACGACGAACAGCGCCGCGCAGGCCCCCCTGCGCTTGCGCGAAGCGCCTTCCGCGAATATCCCCAGGAAGGCAACGGCCGCAGAGGGCAACAGCGACAGCGAGACGAGGTTGGGAAGCAACGGGCCGAACGTCATGAACCGCCACGGATAGAACGCGAAGGCCACCGTGCAGACGGCGCCCGCCGCGCAGGCCAGGGGTTTATCCGCGAACAGCCTGTTCAGAAGCAAGTACATGCCCGACGGGAACACCACGACGCAGAAAGCGGCGAGGGTGGCGTTTTCCGCAACCTCCACTTCACAGGCGGTCAGGCTCGCCGCGAACGAGGCGATGCAGTGCCAAGCGGACGGATAGAAGCCGAACCGCGACGAGGTGGGGGCCGCGCCGCCGGCCACCTGGTCGGGGTAGGACGTGGTGTCGAACGAGGACCAGTTTCCCGTGATCAGCGAGCTTTGGATGGAGCCCAGATGGTGCATGTTGTCGTAATACTGCACGCACGACGAGGCGTCGTCGACGTTGAGCACGAACAGGTAGCAATACACCAGCGCGGCGGCGGCGATGTAGAGCAGCACGCACCACGGGCTTGCCGCGAAACGCGCGAGCGCCGGCGGGCATGTTGCCTTGCGGGAGCGATTGGCGCCCGGGCCGGCGACTGCCGGGCCGCTGCCGGTCGGGCCGCCCGCACCAGCTGGGCCGCCACCCGAGCCGCAAACGAAGCGTTTCCCCAGCGCATACACCGCAAGCGCGACGACGATGCACACCGCGGCGAGCAGCCACCACGTGCAGAACAGGCCGGCCTTATAGAACACGGTGGAAAGCACCGCGCACAGGAGCATCGTCGGAAGAGGCGCGGCAAGGGCACTCTCCAGGCGCGAGAATCCTATCCCCCGCAGAGTCAAAAACCCCGGCACCAGCAACAGCGCGAGCGTAGCGGCCACCGCAAGGCAGAACGAACCCCACATACGAGAAACCTTCCTTATGGTCTTTGCAAACAAGTTCTTTATTATACGGTATGATTTTCCTGCTTTAGGCTCTGCCCGCGGGCAACGTCGCAATCAAGTTAAGGACACCTATGAACGACTCTTTGGTCTCGGTCATCGTGCCGATTTACAATGCAGGCCCCTACCTGGAGCAATGCCTCGACAGCATCGTCGGGCAGACGCACCGCGACCTCGACATCATCCTGCTCAACGACGGCAGCACCGACGACTCGCTGGCCACCATGCAGCGCTACGCCGCCGCCGATAGCCGCATCCGCGTCATCGACAAGGAAAACCAGGGCTACGGCGCCACGTGCAACCGCGGCCTGGCCGAGGCGCACGGCACCTGGATCGCCATCGTCGAGCCCGACGACTGGATCGAGGAGGGCATGTACGCCGATATGCTGGCGTTCGCCGACAAGTTCGCCGAACGCGACCGGGCGCTCGACATCGTCAAGACGCCCTATTGGCGCATCTGGATGCCCGACACCAAGCAGCAGCGCAAGTTGAACTGCAGCTACAAAGACCGCATCCACCCAGTCAGCCAGCCGTTCGCCATCACCGAGGCGGCGCATCTGCTGTGCCACCATCCGTCCATCTGGTCGGCCATCTACCGCAAGTCATTTTTGGACGAGCACGGCATCCGCTTCAAGGAAATCCCGGGCGCGGGCTGGGCGGACAACCCGTTTCTGCTGGAAACGCTGTGCCAAACCGACCGCATCGGCTACTTCGACACCGCCTACTACTGCTACCGCGAGGAAACGCCGGAGAAGTCCATGCAGTTCGCGCAGCGCAGCCCGCTTCTGCCCTTCGAGCGTTGGAACGACATGATGGACGTGCTCGAGCGCCTCGGCGTCACCGACGAGCGCATCCTGCGCGCGCACAACAGCCGCGGCTTCACGTACCTGTCGGGCGTCATCGAGGAAGTGGACCTGACGCATGACGACGTGCGCGCGGCGGCCAAGCACATGTTCGGGCGCATGGACGCGAACCTGGTGTTCACCGACAACGAGGTGTCGCCGGGCATGAAGCGCCTGTTCGCGGGCCTGCGCGGCATCCCCTGCCCCAAAATCGACCCGCTGCCGCACATGGCGGGCCTGGTGAAGCAGGGCGCCTACAACCTGAAGAACACCGGTGTGGCGAACACGTTCTTCGCCACGAAGAACTACCTGGTCAAACGCAACCGCCGCGAAGGCAGATAGCCGGGCGGGCGGGGCCGGGCGGATCAAGCGACCTGCCCGGCCCCGATGCGATTTGCCGCCGTCCCGCTAGCGCAGGATGCGGCGGATCTCAATCTGCGTGGCGTTCTTCTCGGAAAGAGGCACGTAGCGGCACGACATGTTGAAGTCGGGTTCCTCGTAGATCATGCCGTCGCCGGCATAGAGCACCACATGCTCGGGCAGCGACGGGTTGTAATTCGGCCACGCGCCGTAGTACATGAGGATCAGGTCGCCCGGCTGCGCCTCGGCCAGCGAATTGACATGGAACCCGCTATTCATCTGGTCGTAGGTTTCAAACCCGATGTCGATGCCCAGCTGCTTGTACACGTACCAGGTGAACGACGCGCAGTCCATGCCGCCGTCCTGCGGATACACGCCAAGCCACACATAAGGCACGCCAAGCAGGGAATTCGCCGTGGACATGAGCGTGTTCACGGCCGCCTGGCGGTCAAGCGCGCCGGTGCTCCGGTCGAACCAGTACCAATATCCGTCGATGTTCTGCGAACC
>CAVBAM010000171.1:0-4121 GCA_963593315.1 Candidatus Methanomethylophilaceae archaeon
TCCTTGTACATGGTGCCGCCGAAGCTGGGCTGCCAATCGGCGTCATGCAGGCCGATGGCGTTGCCGTCGAAGGGCATCCAGTATTGCACGGTGGACTCGTAGATCTTCTCGCCGTTCTCGTAGCCGGTAAGCTTGCCCGGGCTCTGCATCTGGTTCACCCAGTACACGCCCGTGGATGTGTCGTGCGTGCCGTCGGGAATGCCCGAGATGCAGTCAGACTCCCACACCAAGGTACCCGAATCGTCGTAGAAGTAGACGTGCTGCTCGGCCAGGTCGATATCGATGTAGCGGTTGCCCCAGTCGCGCCCGCCCACGCCGTTGTACGCATCGCCGGAAGTGGAATAGGGAATCTCGACCGTCTCGACCGTGCCGTTCTTCACGCCCTCGCTGACCAGCTCCATCAACCCGTCGTAGTCGATGGACCAGCCGTACACGCCGCCCGACACCGTGCAGACCTTGCCGTCAGCGCGCGTGTAGGTGCGCTGGGTGCCCACCGTGTCGCAATTCGTGGCAAGCTGATCGACCCAGGCGGTCATGGCATCCTCGTCAAGCTTGGCGCTCAGGTCGTCGCCTAAGATAATCCACTTGGAAATGAGGTCGGCGTTCACCTCGGCGGCGACCGACGTGCCCATGGTCAGCTTCAGGTCGGCCGTGATCATTTTGTTCGCCGACTCGGCGGCCGTCTGCAGGCGGGCGTCGGTGGACAGCACCGTCGGCTGCAGCAAATGTTCGGAGGTAAGCGTCACCTTCGTCGTCAAGTCCGCGAGCGCGGCGTCGGCGGCGGCCACCACCTTCGCGCTGTCGAGCGCGGTGCCGACCGATTCCTTGGAAACGGAGAACTTGTTCTTCGTCGAATCGTAGGAAACCGAGGCGTTGGTGGGCTGCGTGGCGGTTTCATTAAACTTCGCCACCGCCGCGGCAACGGTTTGCTCCAGGCCCGAGTCGTTGTAGGTGCTCACCATGGACTCGGTCGCGTCATGCGTGCGGGCAAGCTCGATCGGCCAGGCCCAGTGGTTCGTCTTGGAAAGCGCGTCGGAGACAACCTCGGACGCGTCGAAGGTAAGCCCCGTGTCCTTGGCGGTGAGGTTGAGCGTGAACCCATCGCCGGAAATGTTGAGCTGATAGGAGTCGATCTTGCTGGAAAGCGCGCGTTCGGCGTCGGCGGTCGACATCAGCGACACGTCGATGGTGCCGATTTTAGAATTGGGCATGAAGTGGCTGGAGAAATAGATGGCCACGCCGCAATAGGCAATGGCAAGCAGCGCCACGATGCATGCGAACACGATGGCGAGCACCTTGCCCACCTTGCGCTGAGGATGACGATAATGGTCGGGGCCGAAATCGGCGGCGGTCATACCGGCCGCGGGATGCATCTGGCCCTGCGCGGGATATGCCCCGCGTTGCGGGGAAACGGGCCTGGTGGGAACAAAACCGCCCGCCGGCTGCGCGCCGTTGTTGTTTGCGTGGCGACCGTGGCTTGCGTTGTTGGTGTATTTGTTGGTCATCGCACTTCTCGCTCTTCGATTTGCACTTGAGACATTGTAGCAACCCGATACATCCAGGCGGCGAACAATTCGCGCTTAAACCGAATCACAACGATTAATGAACGGAATGAACAAAAGACCCGTCCGGCCGCCAAGCGGCGCCGAACGGGTCTTCGAAAAAGTTGGTGGAGGCGCGGAGAATCGAACTCCGGTCCATACTACGAAATTCCTCAGGCTCTACAAGCTTATCCTGTTGTCGGATTTCGGAAGCGCTCGGTCAACAGTCAAACGTTGCGCCTCCTAGTCGGTTCGATCTTTATCGAAGCCATACCGTCCACGTGCTTCGATGCAGTCCCCTAAAATGACGTCGCGCCCGAGCCGGGGACAACCCGGGGTTGACGTGCCAGGCGCTAATTAAGCAGCCATGGCGAGCGCCGGAGCGCTCTGAGAGTTGTTCTTGCCAATTAACTTGACGGTACCCCTGTTTTACGTGGCGAGGAGACCACGACCTGCTCCTCAGTTCAAACGTACCATGTCGAAACCAGTCGCCCCCGCGTGTTTGCCGGCCAAGCTACCGGCGGCGGGACGCTGCGGTCCACCTTGTCAAAGTGCTGACCGCCGGCAAAACGCGGCGGTGCAAGAAAGATATGTTACTTCAGAAACGAGCTGAAGTCCAGGGCGCTTTTGATGTCGTCGAACGCGCCCTTCATTTCCGCGGCAACCTTCACACCGTCCTTGAAGATGGCGTTCATGTCGTCGGTTGCGGCCTGCACACCGTCGCGCGTGATGCCGAGGCTGCCGTCGCGCGCCGCCACGGCCTCGGGGTCGAGGTCTTGCTCAGGTTCGTCTTCGTCTTCCTCGACGTAGAGGTACTCACACTCCTCTCCGTCCTCGAGCACCACGAAGCCGATCTGGTTGCCCTCGTCGTCTTCCAGGTAGCGCACGATGTCGTCCTCGGAAAGCTCCAGCTCCACCAGCTCGTAGTCGTCGCCAAGCTCCTCGCCGCAGGAAGGGGCCCCCGCGGAAGTGCCGGCGTCGCTCCCGTCAGCGTCGGCGTCGCTCCCGTCAGCAACCTCTTCGACCTCTTCGCCTTCCGGCTCGCATGCGGCGGCTTCCGCTCCTTCGGCCGTCTCGACCTCTTCCGCGTCTTCCGCCACTTCCTCGCCCTCGCGGATATCCTCGTCGCTCATCGACGGCTCCTTTCCTTCATCGCGCGCTCAATCTCGCGCTTTTGATCGCGCTCGGCCATGCTGGCGCGCTTGTCGTAGAGTTTCTTGCCCCGGCACACCGCCAGCTCCACCTTCACGAGCGAGCTTTTGTTGAAGTACATCTTCAACGGCACGAGCGCCATGCCCTTTTCCTTCGTCTGCTGCTCGAGCTTGCGAATTTGGTTGCGATGCAGCAGCAGCTTGCGCTTGCGGTCGGGATCGGGGTTGTTGATGTTGCCGAACGCGTACGGCGGAATATGCACGCCGTGCAGCCACACCTCGCCATGGCGAATGAGCGCGAAGCAGTCGGTGAGCTGGCAGTGGTTGTCGCGCAGGGAACGCACCTCGGTGCCCGTGAGCGCGATGCCGGCCTCGTAGGTTTCGAGCACCTCGTAGTCGTGCAGCGCCTTGCGGTTGCGCGCGATGTCCTCGTTATGCTGCTTCACGGCCTACTCCTCGCCCGCCGGCGCGTCGGTGTCGTCGGCCGGGGCCACGCCCACACCGGGCACGAAGGTGGCGGCTTCGGGAAGGTCCTTCGCGAACTGCACGAACAGCGCCACGCATGCGTCGAGGTCGTCCAAGCAGATGACCTCGGTGGGCGTGTGCATGTAGCGCAGCGGCACCGACACCAGTCCGGTGGGGATGCCCGAGCGCGACACCTGGATGGGCCACGCGTCGGTTCCGGAATGGCCCGGCAGCGCCTCCACCTGGTACGGGATGCCCGCTGCCTCGGCCGCCGCCACCAGACGCTCGTACACGGCGGGGTTCACGTTCGGGCCGCGCCCGATGACCGGGCCGCCGCCGCACTTGATGTCGCCGTACTTCGCATGCGAAATGCCCGGGTAGTCGGTGGCGTGCGTCACGTCGAAGGCCACCGCCACGTCGGGGGCCACGCCGAACGCCGAGGTGATGGCGCCGCGCGTGCCGATTTCCTCCTGCACGGTGCAGGCCGCCGTCACGGTGCCGAAGCCGCTGCCCGCCGCCGCAAGCTCCTCGATGGCGCGCGTGATCACCCACACGCCGCACTTGTCATCGAAGGCGCGCGAGACGCCCATGTGGCGGCCGAAGCGCTCGAAGCCCACGCCGTAGGTGATCGGGTCGCCCACGCGCACCAGCTTCTTCACCTTCTTCGCCGGAAGGCCCAGGTCGATGACCAGATCGGATAGCGGCGTCACCTTCGTGCGCTCGTCGGCGGAGATAAGGTGGATGGGCTTGCGGCCCACCACGCCGCGCAGGGGCGCCTCCGCGCCGGTTGCGTGCACGTCCACGCGCAGGCCCGGCAGGATGGCCGCGTCCACGCCGCCGATGGCCGCCACGGAAAGGAAGCCGTCGTCGGCGATGTTGACCACCATGAGCCCCACCTCGTCCATGTGCGCGGCGAGCATGAGCGCAGGCGCCGCGGCGCCGCCCTCGACGGTGGTGTGGACCG
>CAVBAM010000172.1:0-4103 GCA_963593315.1 Candidatus Methanomethylophilaceae archaeon
AAAGGCGCGCTGCAGGATCGCTCGCCCACACGGTGAGCAGCTGGCGGGCGCGGCTGCCCAGCGCATGCATCAGGATGCGGCGATCGCCCTCGGGCGTGGTCAGCACGCATATCTCCAGGTAGCCGTACGGAAGCGCCTCGGGGAATTTCTCGCCCCATTCGATGAACGCCACGCCGTCCGACTCCACGGTTTCGTAATATCCCGTGTCCTCCAGCTCGTCGGCGCTGTTCAGGCGGTACAAATCGAAATGGTACAGGGGGAGCTTGCCCTCGCGGTACTCCAGCAGGATGTTGAACGTGGGGCTGGTAACCGGCGAGCTTACGCCAAGCCCTTCCGCCACGCCCTGCACGAAATGGGTTTTCCCGGCGCCCAAATCGCCGGTGAGCACCACGACGTCGCCGGGATGCAGGTACGCGGCCAGCGTGCTGGCCAGCTGCTTCGTCCCCTCGACTGACGTGGTTTTGCGTACATATGTAAGTCCATTAGCCATAGTGCCGCAATGATACGCCAATGCGCCCGCCCATGCGGCACCGTCGCGAAATATGCACCGAACAGGGAAAACCGGGCGAGAGGCATTGGCCGGCCCGACACCGGGAAATCCCAAAACCGGCAAGGGGCCAGCCCAGCGTCAGGGATACCGGGCAGGCGGGCAAGGACCGGCTCAACGCCGGGAAGCCGGCACAAAAGCACGGGCCCACAAACCCAAACCGCCGGCGGTAGGGCCCGGGAGACGGCTACAAACCCGCCTTCAGCTGCGCTTCCGCCGCGGCCACGGTGTGTTCCATGGTCAGGCTGGTGGTGACGGTGCCGATGCCTCCGGGAACGGGCGTGATGGCGTCCACGATGGGCTCCACCTCGTCGAAGTCGACGTCGCCGCACAGCTTGCCGTACGCGTCGAAGTTGATCCCCACGTCAAGCACGGTCTGGCCCGAGCTGAAGTACTCGCGCCCGTAGGCACGCGCCCGGCCCGTCGCGCAGATGACAATGTCGGCCGAGCGGCAGATTTCCGCCAGGCCCTCCGTGCGGCTGTGGCAGATGGTGACCGAGGCGTTGCGTCGCAGCAGCATCATGGACACCGGCTTGCCGATGACCAGGCTGCGTCCGATGACGACGACATGCTTGCCCACGATGGGCACCTGGTAATGGTCGAGGATCTTCACGCATGCGGCGGCGGTGCACGGGGGAAAGCCGTCCGGCGCGTCGGTGAACACGGCCGCCAGCGAGGCCAGCGAAATGCCGTCGACGTCCTTCGCCGCCGTCAGCGTGTCGCACATGGCCTTCTCGTCCATGAACGTGGGCAGCGGGCGGAACATCAGGCAGCCATGAACCGTCTTGTCGTAGTTGATGGACTGCAGCGTCGCCTTGAGCGCCGCCTCCGGGGCGAACTCGTCGAGCACGTAGGGCTTCGTGTTGATGCCCAGGCTGGCCGCGCGCTTCACGGCCGTGCGCTCGTAGGAAAGGTCGTCCGGGCGCTGGCCCAGACGCACCAAGGCCAGCGTGGGCGTCACGCCCGACTGGGCGAGCGCGTCGATGCGTTTGCGCAGGTCAACCGCCATCTGATCGACGACGGGCTTTCCTTTGAGCAGCGTTGCCATGAATACGAACTCCTACGAGATAGCTTCGAAAACGTACGCGAGCAGCTTGTCGCAGCGCTCGCGCGTGCCGGCGACAAGCTCGTCGGCCTCGCGACCGAGCGCGGCGGCCAAGTCGGAATCGTCCATGGACGCCACGTTGATGTACACGTTCAGGCTCGCGCCCTCCACCGCCGCGCGGGCGAACGCCGCCGACACACCCGCGTCCGAGCGCGCCATGCGGCTGCCGAAGTGCGCGAGGTAGTCCGTATGCTCGACCACCGCGGCGGCCGTGCGCATGATGTCGAGCGGCACCGTCGTGGCGCCGAGCAGGGCTTTCTGGATGGCGACCTGCTTGGCCTCCTGCTCCTCGGGCGTGTCTTTCGGCAGGCGGTACGCGGCCGCGAGCGGCCCGAAGGCCTCCGCGTCGGCATCGACGAGCGCAAGCAGGTCGGCACGCAGGCCCTCGAGTGCCACCAGGTGCTCCTTGACCTGGTCCTCGACCGCGGCATAGGTCTTCTTGCCCACCGTCAGGTTGCCCACCATGGACGCCAGCGCCGCGGCAAGCGCGCCGCAGTACGCGCACGCCCCGCCGCCGCCCGGGGTCGGGGCGCCCGATGCCAGCTCGTCGATGAAAGTCGTGTCCATCCTCAGCCTCTTCCCTACTTTGAACAAGCCCTAGAACAGGCCCGTGATCTTGCCGGTCTCGTCAACGTCGATCTTAAAGGCCGCGGGCGCCTTGCCCAGGCCCGGCATGGTCATGATGTTGCCGGTCAGCGCCACCACGAAGCCCGCGCCGGCGCTCACCTTGATGTCGCGCACGGTGATGCGGAAGCCGCGCGGAGCGCCCAGCTTCTTCGCGTCGTCGCTAAAGCTGTACTGGGTTTTCGCCATGCACACGGGCATGTTGGCGAACCCGAGCTTCTCAAGCTTGGCCAGCTCTTTCGCCGCCTTCGCCTCGAAGTCGACTCCATCGGCGCGGTAGATGCGGGCCGCGATGGCTTCAATCTTCTCGCGCAGGCCGCCCTCGGTGCCGTAGGCGAACTCGAAGGTCTGCGCGCTGCGGCCGGCATCATCTCCCTGCTCGCACAAGCGCACCACCTCGTCGGCCAGGGCCAGGCCGCCCTCGCCGCCGCGCGCCCACACCTCGGACAGCGCCACGTTGACGCCCAGCTCGCGGCACTTGTTCTCCACCAGCGCCAGCTCGGCCTCGGTGTCGGTGGGGAAACGGTTGATGGCCACCACGCACGGCAGCTTGTAGACCTGCGTGATGTTCTCCACGTGCTGCAGCAGGTTGGGAAGGCCCGCCTCGAGCGCGGCCAGGTTCTCCTCGCCCAGCGCGTCCTTCGCCACGCCGCCATGGTTCTTCAGCGCGCGCACCGTGGCCACGACGACCACCGCGTCGGGCTTGATGCCGGTCAGGCGGCACTTGATGTCCAGGAACTTCTCCGCGCCCAAGTCGGCGCCGAAGCCGGCCTCGGTGACGGCGTAGTCGCCCAGGGCCAGGGCCATGCGCGTGGCCATGATGGAGTTGCAACCGTGCGCGATGTTGGCGAACGGGCCGCCATGGATGAACGCCGGCGTGCCCTCGAGCGTCTGCACCAGGTTGGGCTTGAGCGCGTCCTTGAGCAGCGCGGCCATGGCGCCCTCGGCGTGCAGGTCGTGCGCGGTGACGGGCTCGTCGTCGTAGGTGTAGGCGACCACGATGCGGCCGAGGCGCTCCTTCAGGTCGGTGATGGAGGTTGCCAGGCAGAACACGGCCATGACCTCGCTGGCCACCGTGATGTCGAAGCCGTCCTCGCGCGGGACGCCGTTTGCCTTGCCGCCCAGGCCGCACACGATGTTGCGCAGCTGGCGGTCGTTCATGTCCACGACGCGCTTCCACGTGATCTTGCGCACGTCGATGTTGAGCTGGTTGCCGTTATGGATGTGCGCGTCGAGCATGGCGGCCAGCAAATTGTTGGCAGCGCCGATGGCGTGGAAGTCGCCGGTGAAGTGCAGGTTGATATCTTCCATGGGAACGACCTGGGCATACCCGCCGCCCGCGGCACCGCCCTTGATACCGAAGACGGGTCCCAAGGAAGGCTCGCGCAGCGCGACGACGGTTTTCTTACCGCGACGGTTCATGGCGTCGGCCAGCCCCACCGTCGTGGTGGTCTTGCCCTCGCCGGCCGGCGTGGGATTGATGGCCGTGACCAGCACCAGCTTGCCCGGCGTGTGCTGCTCGTCGCGCAGCAGGTTGTAGTCGACCTTCGCCTTGGTGGTTCCGTATTGCTCCAGGTAACGCTCGGGAACGCCCGCGGCCTCGGCAATGGCCGTGATGGGTTGCGGGGTGGCCGCTTGGGCGATTTCGATGTCGGTCAGCACGTCGGGCCCTCTTTCTCGTCTGGGAAACGAAGCGATCCTTGCGCGACCGCGGGCGCGATTGTGCGCGGCGGCAAGGCGGTTTACTCGTGCCGAACATTCTAGCCCGCAGGCCGGCCGCGGGTCGAACATACCCGCAAGGCAACACAGATTAATCGGTGCGCGGGG
>CAVBAM010000173.1:0-4099 GCA_963593315.1 Candidatus Methanomethylophilaceae archaeon
TGTCCGTATCGCGCACGACGACCTTGCTTGCGCCCTTCGCCTCGGGCAGGTCATACATCACGTCCTGCAGCACGCGCTCGCAGATGCTGCGCAGGCCGCGCGCACCGGTGCCGTGCTCGACGGCCTCATGGGCGATGGCCGTCAGGGCCTCAGACGTGAACGCGAGCTCCGACTGCTCGAACTCGAACATCTTCTTATATTGCTTGACCAGCGCGTTCTTCGGCTCGGTCAGAATCCTCACAAGGTCTTCCTCGTTAAGCTCCGAAAGCGACGTGATGACCGGGATACGGCCGACGAATTCCGGGATCATGCCGAACTTGTTCAAGTCCTCGGGAAGCACCTTGGCCAGAAGCTCGGCATCGGCGTGCTTCTTCGACTCGGGCATGTCGGCGTTGAAGCCCAGGCCCGACTTGCCGACGCGCTCGGCAATGATGTCGGCCAGCCCCACGAACGCGCCGCCCAAAATGAACAGGATATTGGTGGTGTCGATATGGATGAGCTCCTGCTGCGGATGCTTGCGCCCGCCCTGCGGCGGCACCGAGGCCTCCGTGCCCTCGACGATTTTCAGAAGCGCCTGCTGCACGCCCTCGCCCGACACGTCGCGCGTGATGGAGAGGTTTTCGGCCTTGCGGGCGATCTTGTCGATCTCGTCGATGTAGATGATGCCGATCTCGGCGCGCTCGATGTCGAAGTCGGCGGCCGTGATGAGCTTGAGCAGGATGTTCTCGACGTCCTCGCCCACGTAGCCCGCCTCGGTGAGCGTGGTGGCGTCGGCGATGGCGAACGGCACGCGCAGCGTGCGCGCGAGCGTCTGTGCAAGCAGCGTCTTGCCCGAGCCGGTCGGCCCGAGCAGCATGATGTTGCTCTTCGCAAGCTCGACGTCGCCCTCGTCGGCCGCCTCGCCGAGGCTGATGCGCTTGTAGTGGTTGTACACCGCAACGGAAAGCGCGCGCTTGGCCTGCTCCTGGCCGACCACGTGCTCGGAAAGCTCGGCGTAGAGCTCATGCGGCGTGGGAAGCTCTTCCAGAATGGTCTCGGGGCTGGGGTCGGCCAGGTCCGCCTCCACCGCGTCTGCCTGCGCAGCAGCGCGCGAAGCCGGCACCTGCAACCCGAGGTCGCGCATCATCGCGTCCGCGCACACCGAAATGCACTCGTCGCAAATGTAGATGCCGTTCGGTCCGGAAATCATAGCCGCCACCTGGTGCGGATGCTTACCGCAGAAGGCGCAGACGATGTCCTTTGGGTCCTTGTCGGACATGTTGGACGTTCCTTTCCCTTAAATAAATCCTACAAGACGCGGGCTATTCCGCGGCACCGGCAAGGGCGCGCGGCGTGGCGATCTTGTCGACCAGGCCGTACTCGAGCGCCTGCTGCGCGGTCATGTAGTTGTCGCGCTCCGTGTCGCGCTGGATGGTCTCGAGCGCCTGGCCGGTGTTGTCCGACAGGATTTTGTTGAGCTGCTTGCGCGTCTTCAGCATGAAGTCGGCCACGATCTGGATTTCGGTCTGCTGGCCCTGCGCCCCGCCGGAAGGCTGGTGGATGAGCACCATGGAGTTCGGCAGGCACAGGCGCTTGCCCTTCGCGCCGTTGGACAACAGCACCGCCGCCATGGAGGCGCAGCAGCCCAGGCAGATGGTAGACACGTCGCACTTGATGAAGTTCATCGTGTCGAGGATGGCCAGACCCGCGGTCACGCTGCCGCCGGGGGAATTGATGTAGAGGCTGATGTCCTTTTCGGGATCGGCGCTTTCCAGGTGCAGAAGCTGGGCGACCACGGAGTTCGCCACCTGGTCGTCGATCTGCTCGCCCAAGAACACGATGCGCTCGTTGAGCAGGCGGGAATAGATGTCGTAGCTGCGCTCGCCGCGGGGAGACTGCTCCACCACGTACGGGATGAGCGCGGAATTGGTGTCGAACCTCATGGTTATCCTCGCTTCTTATCGGAGAAGGGCCGCTTGCGCGGCCACTGGTAACGGTTTCGTCCCAAACGTGCGGGACAGGTAAGGAACACTGCGGCCCGCCAAGGCATATGCGCTTTAGGAAAACGCGTATGCCGAGGCGGGCCTGATGTTGCTGAAAGGGTTATTCGGCGTCGTCAGCCTTGGCGGCCTTCTTCGTCTTCTTCGCCGGAGCCTCTTCCTTGTCGGCGGCCTTCTTGGCGGAAGCCTTCTTCGCGGGCTTCTTCTCGGCCTCCTTCTTCGGCTCGGGCTTGGCCTCGGTGACCTTGGCCTTGTCCATCAGGTCCTTGACGGCCTTCGTACGCAGCACGCCCTCGCGCACCATGTGCAGCTGGCCGTTCTCGCGCCAATCCTTCTCGAGCGCGGCCGGATCCTCAACGCCGGACTTCACGAATTCCTCGGTGACCTCCTCGGCGGAGACGGTCATCTCGAAGTGGCGGGCCCAGGCGTCGAGCGCGAGGTCCTGCTTGACGGTGTCGGCGGCCTGCAACTTGATGTCGTCCTTGAAAGTGTCGGCCTTCAGGCCCATCTGCTCGAGGTAGGCGTCGAAAGACATGCCGGAAGCCTGCAGCTGCTGGAACAGCTCCTGCAGCAGGTTGGTCTCGGCGGCCTCGCACATGGCCTTCGGGGCCTCGATGTCCATGCGGTCGAGCAGGGCGTTCAGGCAAGCGCGCTCCTTAAGACCCGGCATCATCTGCTGCTTCTGGGTGGTCAGGCTCTCGCCGAGGCGCGTGCGCAGGTCGGCGACGTCCTCGAAGCCCAGCGTTTCCTTGGCCCACTCGTCGGTGACCTCGGGCAGGATCTTCTTGCGGACGGCCTTGACCTCGACCTCGAAGTGGATCTTCTCGGTCTTGCCCTTCAGGGCGCGCAGCAAAATCGGCGGGTTCTCGGGCATATCCAGGTCGAACTCGGCGGTGCCGCCCTTCTTCAGACCCAGCAGCTTCTCCTCGAACTCCTCAGGCAGAAGGCCGGTGCCCATGCCATAGGGGCGCTCCTCGGTGCACAGCGACTCGATGGCCTCGCCGGCGTCGTCGGAGGTCTTCAGCGCGATGGTCAGCTCGGAGTCGGCCTTGACCTTCGTGTTGGCCGGAGCGTCCTTGAAGGTGTAGTAATGCTCGCGGAAGTGCTCGATCTGGTCGTCGATCTCCTCGTCAGTGGCGCTCTCGCCCGGAAGCTCGATCTCGACCGGCTCGTAGCTGGTCAGCTCGATGGTCGGCTTGCACTCGACCGTGAAGCTGAAGGTGTAGGGCTTGCCGCCCTCGACCAGGCCCGGCTCCTCGGGGAAGGCCGGCTTGGCGATCGGATACAGGTCATTGTCGTCGATAGCGATGGGGGTCAGGCCGTTGACGACCTCGTCGGTGACGGTCGCGCGGACCGCTTCCTTGCCCAGTGCGTTGTCGATAATCGGGCGCGGGGCCTTGCCCTTGCGGAACCCGGGGAAGTTGTACTTGTTGGCAAAATCCTTGTACGCCTTCTTGATGCGGGCGTCGACGTCCTTGGCGTCGAGGGTGATGGTCACCTTCGAGCTGTTGTCCTCAAGAGCCTCAACTTTAGTTTCCACGTAGCTTTCCTCCATCATGTACATACTCATCGGTGCGCCTAGGCACCGATTTGCCATTATGGCACATCACCAAAAGGCAACAAAGCACAGGTACGCCCTTCACGAACGCACCACGACAAATCTTTGCGAACCGCTTTGGATTCCTGCCTGCAAAACCAACCTGTTCAGAGTATCATATTTTCCATCCGTGAATGCACATCCCAAACGCAGCAGAGGACATTATGGCTTCCATCGAACTCAACATCCTGCAAGAACGTGAACTCGGGCGCCTGCTCGACTACGAACGGGCAACCTGCACGGTCGACGGCGAGCTGGTATACCGCTGCGCGTTCCCCCTGCGCCCCGACGACGATTTGCAGCGCGAGCTCATCGAACGCGGGGCGCTCGCAAAGCGCCGCGACGACAAGCGCGGCGTGGTCGTGGCCATCACCACCGATGGCTATTCCTACTTCCCCGCCAAGCGCCGCGTGCAGGCCGAGCGCATGCGCGACAAGAAGCACGACACGCGCCTGGTGGCGCTTTCGGCCGGCTTTGCCGCCGCCTGCGTCATCATCGGCTTTCTGCTGGGCCGCTTCGTCGG
>CAVBAM010000174.1:0-4097 GCA_963593315.1 Candidatus Methanomethylophilaceae archaeon
TGCTGGGCCATCACTTCTCGTCCATCGCCGGCGCTGGCCCCATCAACGGCCCCATTCAGGCGGCCGTGTTCGGCTGGGTGCCCGTGCTTTTGTGGGTGCTCATCGGCGGCATCTTCTTCGGCGCCATGCATGACTTCGGTTCGCTGTTCGCGTCCATTCGCCATAAGGGCCAGACGCTCGCGACCGTCGTCGCCGAGAACATCGACGACACCGCCAAGAAGCTGTTCTGCATCTTCGCGTACCTGACGCTGCTGCTGGTCGTCGCCGCGTTCGCATCCATCGTGGCGAACACGTTCGTGGTTTCCGCCGCGGCTTCCGACGCCACCAACCTGGCCAACCAGCAGACGGCCATGATTTCGGTGCTGTTCATCGGTGTCGCCGTCGTGTACGGCCTGGTCACCCGCGGGCGCAACATCCCCACGGCGCTCAACATCATCTCCGCCATCGTCATCATCGTCGTTATCGTCGCCATCGGCTACAACCTGCCGCTCATGGGCATCGCCATTTCGCTGGATTACAACACCTGGATGATTCTCCTGGGCGTGTACATCCTCATTGCCTCGGTCGCCCCGGTGTGGATCCTGCTGCAGCCGCGCGACTACCTGTCCAGCTACCTGCTGTACGGCATGATCGTTCTGGCCGTCATCGGCATCGTCGGCGCAAGCCTCATGGGCGCTGCGTCCAACCTGCAGATTCCGGCGTTCACGGGCTTCGTCGCTTCGAGCGCCGCGTATGACGCCTCCACCGGTCAGGCGCTGGTTGACGAAGCCGGCAAGGCCATTACGAACAAGGCCGCCGCTTCCGGCTTCCTGTTCCCCGCGCTGTTCATCACCATCGCCTGCGGCGCCATCTCCGGCTTCCATAGCCTGGTCGCTTCCGGCACCACGTCCAAGCAGATCGACAAGGAAAGCCAGGCGCAGCCGATCGGTTACGGTGGCATGCTCATCGAGTGCCTGCTGGCCGTTATCTCGCTGTGCGCCGTCGGCTTCGTGTGGAGCAAGTACGCCGCGGGCGGATACGCTTCCCCGACTGCCGTTTTCGCTGACGGCCTGTCCCAGATGCTGGCTTGCATCCCCGGTCTGGCCGACGTGCAGGGTCTGGCGTACGCGCTGTTGATCCTGGCCGTTTCCGCCTTCTGCCTGACCTCGCTCGACACGGCCACCCGTCTGGCGCGTTACATGTTCCAGGAGCTGTGGACCCCGGCGAACACCGAGATGGAAGACCTCACGGGCGTGCGCAAGGTTATGGCGAACCCCTACGTGGCCACCATCATCACGGTTATCATCGGCATCGTGCTCGGCATGACCGGCTACTCCATCATCTGGCCGCTGTTCGGCGCCGCCAACCAGCTGCTGGCCGCCCTGGCCCTGCTGGCCGTGTGCGCGTGGCTGGGCAACGCGGGCAAGAACAACAAGATGTTCTTCATCCCGATGGTGTTCATGCTCGCTGCGACGCTTACCTCGCTGGCGCAGACCTTCTACGCGAAGATGCTGCTCATCATGAAGGGCGGCGACATCTTCGCCTCCAGCCTGCAGGCCCTGCTCGCCGTGCTGCTGTTCGTGCTGGCCATCGTGCTGGCCGTCAAGGGCGCCAAGACCCTGATCGCCCAGTCCAAGGCCAAGAAGGCCGCCTAGCGGTTGAGCGAAAGCTGACGCCAGGCACGCGATTGCGTGCGCGCACCGCAAAGAGCTGACGAACGAAGCCCCGTCCGGAATATTTCGGGCGGGGCTTTTTGACGTCTTTTCTTGCGGGGTTAACGTTTTCGTCAGGTGTAGGCGCGTTCGCAAGAGCGCGCTTCCGGCGAAGCCGGAATGTCGGGCGGGATGCGGCCGGGGCCGCGGACGATGCCGGGGCGGTGTGGGCTCGCCGGCCGGCAAACAAGCCCCGCACCCGGCAATATCCTGTCGAGCGCGATGCCGATCTATCCTCAGCCAATGTGTCAAGTTTTGGAATAACGAACGGCACCTCGCCCTACATGCCCTCTTTCTCCCGTTACACTAAAGACCTAGAACCCCGCAGTGAAGGAGGCGCTTCCTATGCATCGACCCTTGTATCATCCCCTGGCATCCTCGGCGCAGCCCCGCCGGGCCAACCCCGCTTGGTCGCGTCTGCTGCGCGGCATGACCGCTGCCAGCCTTGCGGCCGCGCTGGCCGTAACGGCTCCGATTTCCGCGTTTGCCGACGAAAGCCCCACCGACGCCGACCTCGACGCCGCCACGACCGCGGTCGTCGAATCGTGGCGCGAGGCCCTTTCCGCTTCGGAAGCTCCCGACTATGCACCGTATGCGTCGACGACCGACGCCGACGGCGCCACCCTTGCCGCCGAAAGCACCAAAACCTTCCCGACAAGTTATGACCTGCGCGACCCGAACGGTGACGGCGACACGTCCGACAGCGTCGTCACGCCGGTGAAGCGGCAAAGCCCCATGAACACGTGCTGGGCTTTCGCCACAATCGCCGCATCCGAATCGAGCATTCTCTCGGAGCTGGGTTCAACCTACAGTCAAACGGGAATGGACTTGTCGGAGCGTCATCTTGCCTGGTTCTCGTATGCGCAGGTTCCGGAAGCGGTTGCCGGTAGCGCTCAGGCGGGTGAGGGGTTCTACGGGAGCCGGGGTAAGCAGTCGCTCGTCATGAAGCGCGGCGGGTTTCCTCACTATGCAACCACGATGTTCTCTGCGGGCGTCGGGCCTGTTTCCGAAAGCGTTGCCCCCTATCGCAACGACGAAGGAGCCATGTGTTGCCAGGTGACGGCGCCGGGTGCCGAAGAGCCCGAAAAGTTTTCCCGCGTGCTCATGCAAGACGAGATAGCGGCGCTTCGCGAGCAGGGGTACACGGTCAATCCCCTGTACTATGCCGATAGAACCGTCATTGACGGAACGTATACCCCCTTCACGTGGGGGCTCGATGACGACATGTATGCGCAATCGGAGTACACGCTTGAAGAGAGCTATATTCTGCCCGAGCTTTGCGCCCGCAACGAAAAGGGAGGATATGCGGGAATCAACCAGGAAGGCGTCGATGCCGTGAAAACCCAGCTGCTGGCTGGCCGCGCGGTTGCGACGTCGTCGTACATGGACCCGACTTCTCCTGGCACCGGCACGCCGAAGTGGATCAATTTCGACACATGGGCACAATATGCAAAGGGCAGCGCTGCGGTAAGGGAAGGGCTCCTGCACGCCTACACGATCGTGGGCTGGGACGACAACTACTCGAAGGATAATTTCATCAGCACCCAGCAGCCTAAGGGCGACGGCGCGTGGCTGGTGAAGAACAGCTGGGGCGCCTCGGCCAACGATTTCCCCAACCAGGGCGACTGGGGCATCAAGGACGCGGACGGCAACAACACCGGCTACTTCTGGGTTTCCTACTACGATGAAACCTTCCAGGAGCTGGAGGCGTTCAACTACGACGTGAACTCCGAGACGTCCGCCGAGCAGTTCGATCGAGACCAGTATAACTACCTGATGGTTTCGGAGAGCACCCTGACCAATTCTTCTCCTACGGAACTGAGCTGCGCAAATGAGTTCACGGCTGACGATGACCGCGTGCTGCGCGCCGTGACGTGCGAGACGGTCAAGCCGAACACCGACGTCACGTACCAAGTGTACCTGCTGGATAGCGACGACGTGGAGCCCACCGACGGCACGCTGGTGCTGACGAAGAGCGCCAACTACGAATACGGCGGGTTCCATCGCTTGATGCTCGATACGCGCGATCAGGTGGCGATGCGCTCCGGCCAGCGCTATTCCGTGGTCGTCACGCAGAAGTGCTTGAACGACGGGGAGTTCTATCAGACGGTATCCAGGGCCGACAACGCGAACTATCAAGAAAGCCTGAACGGCCATTTCGAGACAAGGGTGAATGCCGGGGAAAGCTGGGTTTCCTACAACGGCAAGTGGTTCGACTGGAAAGATATTTCCGAAATGATGACGCTCAGCACCACGTACGTGGTGGACAACTTCCCGATCAAGGGCCTGTCGCAGGAGCGCGATTGGGCGAGCGTTGACGAGCTGGATTCGCTGGGGGCCGTGCTGTCGAAGGCGAAGGGCGTGTTGGACGCGGCTAGCGTGAGCGCGGACGGGGCCGACGTGTAC
>CAVBAM010000175.1:0-4065 GCA_963593315.1 Candidatus Methanomethylophilaceae archaeon
CGCAACGTTCGAACATCCTCTTGAATTTCAGAAAGCAACTTATGCATTGCAGAAGAGTCACCGATTCTCGCTTCTATGCTCATGTTGATTACATCTGGAACTTTCTCAAGCCTACTCAAGTAATTCAGACCACGATGCACGTATTCAAGTTCGGGAGTCTTCCCGTCTTCGCTCGTCACTCTTACCGGCAAAATGCGAGCTGCATACGAAGCCCCATCCGTTCCTATCCCATTTCCGACCGTAGCCGAAATCAATCCAGCGACCTGCGTTCCGTGTCCATTCGTATCGATGCCGTAATTCGTATATCCGCTCGCTGCATCATATGCCGCTTGAAAATCAACATTCTCTTCCAGGTCAGATGAATATTTTTTCGGTTTGCCGCTATCAAGAACAGCAACGGTAATCGAGCTGTCGCATTTTACGACTTCCCAAGCCTTATAGAATCTGGATGCAAACAGGTGGTACCGCTGATCGTCGTCCGCAACCACGAGCCCTCTCGTAGAATTATCTTCCGAGCCCGCAAGCCTTACCACACCCGAAGACGGCTTTTCGTGCCTGATTGCAAAATCAACTTCATCGTACGCTTCGAAAGCGTCACGCATCGCCAATTCTTGCCCATCGGGGACACGAACATCAACGTCCGTGGTATCGGTCTCGCTAGTCTCATCCCCCAGAACACCGCCGTACCACTCGCATCCAAGCTCTTCGACGATTTCCCTCATACGCGCCTCGCCCACCTTACTGAAGAAAAAAACAATCAAGTAGCCCTTCTGCACCTCATCCCCATTTTCATCGACGTAATACTCCGGGTGAGCTTTAAACCATGCCGCCTCGTAATCATTTTTTGGCCACATGTATCCCTCAGGGTGCATAGGAATTCCGTCGCACTCCTCGCCAAGAAGCGATTCGTAATCGATATCACCGCCACCACCCACTGGTTGAGGCGTGTCCTCCGTTTTTCTTATTTCGCTATTCGTCCCATTATCTGACTGGCCCCCATCATCGAAACGCAATGCGGCGCCTTCCCAACCCTGCGACCGCTCAACAATCCGATCCGTCAAAGCCGGATTCGAAAACAGAGCCATCCCTATGCAAACAAGTACACCGGCAGCAACAACAGCGACAGTCTGAGCCATGATACGTTTATTCATAGATGCTTTCGCTTTCCGTCGACAACATCTCCTCCTCAACCAGAATCCCGGTAACAACAAACCTGCCTTCATCCTTGTTGGGGACAACACAGGTACTTAAATGAACAATTCGGCTTTCCGGGTAGCCGACCTTACCGACATCGCGTTCGAAACGCTTGTCGATACCAGGCGCAATTGCGGAAGACATGTAGTAGTTCAGTCTTGACTCATCGCCCCCGGCAAGATAATCAAGAATGTTGTCCCCCACGAAACCGCAGACATTCGCAATACGATACGTTAAAACCCGATCCTCAAGAACGATTGCAAACGAATCGTGTGCATCAAAAAAGCCCTTCTCTCCCAACATCGACAACGTTCCCATCATCACGTCGGTCACATCAGAAAACGAATGCCCGTAAACCACTGTGACGGGGTCGATGAAATATGGGGAGTTCGCCGAGGTGATGTATGCGCAACCCAGAGAATTCTCCTCACCGCCAACATCGTGATTGAGATAATAAGAGTCGTCATGAACTCGCTGAGCAATCGGTAAGCTAACAAGGGTGTCAGGCACAACAAGCCATGCACAGACATCTTTATTCGCAGATTTTTTCCTAACAAGTTCCGCAGGTGCCTCATCTAACGACGTTTTCTGAATAGCTCTCTGCAATTCAATCGAAGCATTAATTTGGTCAGTTTGCTCTTGAGCTTTACGTGCGGACAGCTCGATTTCACTAGAGTTCATCGAGCAGATAACACCCGCCACGCCGCATGACCCCAAAATAAAAATCGCGACAACGGCAGCATAAACGAAGACGGCGGATAGAACAGATTTACGCGCCGACCGCACCCGACAACCAATACCCATCCTATGTATAATCCCCTCTGAAAAACAGCAGCAGCAAAGAATCTATTACAAGCAGAAACCCCACCAGCATCATTTCTTTTCGCTAACACCCATTCCCGTCATATGAATATATCAAGTCCTCCTATCCATTCGGCCCTAAAACGAATCAATATCGATGGCTGGGTACAGGAAGCGATGAAATTCATCGAGTCGCTTCGAGCTGCAGTGATGATGGCGAAACTGTCAACTTCCTCCCCGATATAAAAAAGAAGCCGCCAGCCCTAAGGCCGGCGGCTTCCGGGAAACGCTCTTACACTCGCGAGCCTGGCCCGCTTTTACCCCTCTACGCGCTGGGAGTTTTCGAAGGTGAAGCGGCCCATCTTGATACCACCCAGGATATGGATATGGAAGTGCTTGACCGTCGTGGCCGAATCGGGGCCGGTGTTCACGACCGTGCGGAAACCGCTCTCGCGCACGCCCTTGAGCTCGGCGACCTTCGGCACCACCGACATCATGTGGCCGAACACCTCGGCCGGCACGCCGTCGCACATATCGTCGTAGTGATGCTTCGGCACCAGCAGCGTATGCACCGGCGCTTCGGGCTCGATGTCGTCGAATGCGAAGCAGATGTCGTCCTCATACACCTTGTTCGTCGGAATCTCGCCCGAAATGAGTTTGCAGAACAGGCAATCGTCAGCCATGATGGCTCCTTCCTTGTCGTCGCGCCACTGCAGCGTGCGCGATTGAGACGAATGACGCGTGGCCCGTCCGCACCGAGGCGAACAGGCCACGAGCAACGTAAAGCTTCCCTACAGATATTTCACCACGAGGTCGCCCATGCCGGCGCAGCCGACCACCTTGTCGGCCGGCGTGTCGGCATCCTTCAGGTCGCCCGTGCGCCAGCCGTCGTTGAGCAGGTTGGTCACGGCGCGGCGGATGTCGTCGGCGGCTTCCTGCATGTCGAAGCTGTAGCGCAGCATCATCTCGACCGACAGAATCTGCGCGAGCGGGTTGGCGATGCCCTTGCCCGCAATGTCGGGAGCGCTGCCGTGGCTGGGCTCGTACAGCGCGGTGGAATCGCCCAGGCTGGCGGATGCGAGCATGCCGAGCGAGCCCGTGATCTGGGCGGCCTCGTCGGAGAGGATGTCGCCGAACATGTTCTCGGTCACCACGACGTCGAAGTCGGCGGGGCGGTTGATCAGCTGCATGGCGGTATTGTCCACCAGCAGGTCCTCGATCTCGATGTCGGGATACTCGGACTCGCCGATACGATGGACGATCTCGCGCCACATACGGCTCGTCTCAAGCACGTTAGCCTTGTCGACGCTCGTCACCTTGCCGCGACGCTTGCGGGCAGCCTCGAATGCCTGGCGGGCGATGCGCTCGACCTCATACTCGCGATACTCGAGCGTGTCGTAGGCGCGCTGGCCCTTCGCGCCGCCTGCGCCGGCGCCCTCCTCGTCGTAGAAGCGCTCGCGACGGCCGAAGTACAGACCGCCGGTGAGCTCGCGCACGATCATCATATCGACGCCGTCGATGACCTCGGGCTTGAGCGTGGAGGCATCAGCAAGCGCGGAGAAGATCTGCACGGGACGCAGGTTGGTGTACAAGCCCAGGCCCTTGCGGATGCCGAGCAAGCCCTGCTCGGGACGCGGGGCGGCGGGGTCGGTGGTGTCCCACTTCGGGCCGCCGACGGCTGCGAGCAGCACGGCGTCGGCCGCCTTGGCCGCGGAAAGCGTGGCCTCGGGCAGCGGGTCGCCCGTCGCATCGATGGCCACGCCGCCGATGAGCGCTTCCTCGCAATTGAACTGCACGTCGTACTTTTCGCCAACCGCATTGAGCACCTTGATGCCCTCGGCGATGATCTCCGGGCCGATGCCGTCGCCGGGCAGCGTGCAGATGGTGTACTGCTTGGTCATGTTCGCTTCCTTCCAAACGCTTTCAAGCACGTTTTCGTTTCGCATTGCAGCATACCGCAAAGCCGGCCACAAGCGAGCAAAAGAGCCCAAGCAAAGCACGCAAGCCGCAAGTCAGCAACGGCCAGAATAAGCTATAAGGATGAGTAGTTTAATCATTTTATAAGTCTTT
>CAVBAM010000176.1:0-4059 GCA_963593315.1 Candidatus Methanomethylophilaceae archaeon
AGAGTTGTTTAGGGAAGCAGGGTCGTTCGCAAGAGCGACCCTGCGCCGCGAAGGCGCGCCGGTTGGGGCGCCCTCGCAAGCTCCTTGGCGCCTTGCGCCTATTCGCACATTTCGTGCGTAGCGAATTGAGGGTCGTCCGCCCAGAGGCGGATGGCGCCGTTTGCCGCAAGGGTTGCCGGCAGGTCGATGACGCGCTGGTTCGACGACCCGCGGAAGCGCAACGTGATGTCGTGACGCGCTTCGACGAACGGCCCGTCCACCAGCACGTCGATGTTGGCCAGCAGCTCATCGGTCACCTCGGTGTGCCGGCTGCTTTCCGGGTTGAGCAGGTCTTCCAGCGTATCTCCGGTGTAGCACCAGATGGTCTTGCCGGGGAATTCGCGGGCCACGCGCGCCACGAACGGCGCGAGGGTGCGCTGGTTTTCAGGCTCCATGGGCTCGCCGCCCAAAAGCGACAGCCCGTCGATGTAGTCGGGGGCGAGGCTTTCGATGATCTTGTCCTGCACCTCGGCGGAAAACGGGTTGCCCGCGGTGAAATCCCATTGCTCGGGGTTGAAGCATCCGGGGCAGCTGTGGCGGCATCCCGACACGAACAGGCTCGTGCGCACCCCTTCGCCGTTGGCGATATCGAAATACTTGATCTCGGAATAGTTCATGGTTCCCCCACGCCTGGTCGGCTCGTCGTTTCCCGCTGCAGGTTTGCAGCCGCTGCTTAACCTTATATTGTGGGACATCGCCCGGCCGCTTTCAACCCAAGGAAGCCCGCCGCCCGGCGAGCGGGGCAGCGTATCACAGCGCGGGCCTTCGCGGCGGTGCGAATTACCCTTCAAGGGCGTCGTTGCGGTGGCGGTAGAAGACGTGGCATTGCTGCGGCTCGAGCGTGTAGATGGCCCCGTCTTCGCTCTTGCCCGCGATCATCGCGTCGAGCACGCGGCGCGTCTGGGCCTGCATCTCGTCATCGGGGTCCCAACCGCCGAACTGCTCCTCGAAGAACAGCCTGATCAGGCGCTCGTATTCGGTGGCGGGCAGCGTGAAGATAACTTGGTCGAGCTCGTTTGCGGGGGAGGGGTTGCGCGCCAGGGAGAACGTGACCACCTCGCCGTTCTCGAAATGGTAGTCGAAGGTCGGAGGCAGTTCCGCGCCGGCGGCAAGTTCGGTGATCAGCGGGATGGGGTCCTCGTCAGCTTCCTCGCCCTCAGGCGCGATGCCGGCGACGGCGCGCTGGTACTGCTCGAGCTGCTGCTGGATGATCGTCCATTCCTCGTCGTCGACGATGGGGGACAAATCGATGTTGGCCAGCCCGCCGTCGGCGGGCACGACGAGCGTTTCCTTGTCGTAGGCCGACGCGAAAACGTTCGTGTAGCCCTCTTCGCTGGTTCCGCCGTCGGTGTAGACGACGTAGCTCTTGTTGAAGAACGGGCTGTCGAACATGAACAGCGCCTCGCACGTGACGGTGGAGCCGTCCTGGTCGGTTATCGTAAAGCGCAGGTCATCGATCTGCGGCGTATCCTGCTCGCTCATGCGGCGTTTCCTCTCGTCCGGGATTTTCGTCGCATGCTATGGTAACGCCTATTTGCCGAAAAGCGGCCGGGGTTTGGCATCCGAGCGCGCGTTCTCGTGCACGCGGCTTACCCGCGGCGGGATGCGGCGGGCGGCGTGCCTGATCGCGGCCGCGATGAGCGCATACGCGGGATAGGCGATAAGCGCGAAGTCCATGAGGAAGTTCGAGACGGCCAGCAGCGCGCTTGCTTGTGAGCCTGCGGCGAAAGCGGCCGCGGCATCGGCCGGGCTGCCGGCGGCGAGCCAAACCAGGTAGCTTGCCAGCATAAGCGCGGCATAGGTGGTCATGTACCGGGCGAAATGCAGCATGAAGGACTTCATCGACGGCTCCCTTCCTCGTTTCGGCAGAAGCTTCTAACGCCTAAGGTAGAGCCGCACTGTAAAGAGAATGTTCGGCAAAGGTAAACCCGCTGTTCGAAATAGGCATCGGCCTACGAAAAAAAGGGCCGGGACTTTGTGTCCCGACCCATAGCATTCGGAAATGGCTTGCGCGTTTGCGCCCGTCGCGTCCCTTACGCGGCTTTCACTTCGTTGAGTTCCTGGCCTGCTTTGGGGTCGTTGAATATCTTCATGTCGACGTCGCCCGATTGCTTGGCCACCACGGTGGTGCACACGGCGTCGCCGGTGATGTTGACGGCGGTTCGCGCCATGTCCAGAATGCGGTCGATGCCCATGATGAGCGCGATGCCTTCAAGCGGCAAACCGACCGAGTTAAACACCATCGATAAGGTGATCAGGCCGACCGAAGGCACGCCGGCAGTGCCGATGGAGGCAAGCGTCGCCGTCGCGATGACCGTCGCGTACTCCACGGGCCCAAGCTGCACGCCGAACAGCTGCGCGGTGAACACCACGGCCACGCCCTGCATGATGGAGGTGCCGTCCATGTTGATGGTGGCGCCCAGCGGGATGGTGAACGAGGAAACGCGGCGGTCGACGCCAATCTTCTTCTCCAGCGTCTCGATGTTCAGCGGGATGGTGGCGTTGCTGGTGGCGGTGGAGAACGCGAACGCCATGACCGGGCCGAACTTCTTCAGGAACTTCAACGGGTTTAAGCGCGCGAACACGAACAGCAGCAGCATGTACACGACCAGGCACTGCACGGCCAGCGCCAGAAGCACGCCGAACATGTACTTGAGCATGGGCAGGAACGCGTCGAAGCCGATGTTGGCGAATGTGCGCGCCAGCAGGCAGAACACGCCGAAGGGCGCGGCGAGCATGACGATGGAGGTCATCTTCATCATGATGTCGTTGAACTGCTCGAAGAAGCGATGGACGGTTTCCACCTTGCGGCCCATCAGCGACAGGATAATGCCGATGAACAGGGCGAAGAAGATGATCGCCAGCATGTCGCCGGAAGCGAGCGCCTGGATGGGGTTCTTCGGGATGATGTTCAAAATGGTGTCGACGAACGACACGTCGGAAGACGTGGACGAGTCGCTCAAGGTCGATGTGTCGCCGCTGACCAGGCTCGACATGTCAACGCCTTTGCCGGGGCTGATGAGGTTGCCCACGGTGAGCGCCACGCCGACGGCCAGCGCCGTGGTGCAGATGTAGAAACACAGCGTCTTCACGCCGATGGTGCCTAAGGTTTTCGTGTCGCCGATGGACGACGCGCCGCACACGATGGAGCAGAACACCAGCGGCACGACGAGCATCTGCATCAGGCGGATGAAGCCCTGGCCGATGACGTAGAAGATGCCGTTGACGAACACGTCGTCGCGGACGGTTCCGGCGGGGATGAAGTAATGGAAGATGACGCCGCATAAAAGGCCCAGGCCCAGCGCGATGAGGATGCGCCCGGTCAGCCCGATGGTCTTGCGCTTGGGCTTTTCGCCCATGTTGATTTCGGTGGACAAAGGTCGCTCCTCCTAGTTCTCTTCGGCGGCCAGCGCGGCCAGGTCATGCGCCTCGTTGAACGCGGCGAGGTCGTCTTCCCAGCTGGGCATGGAAAACACGCCGGTCAGGCGCGCCATCATGTCGTCGAGCTCGATGCGGTAGCCCTGGGAGGGCTTGGCCGTGCCGCGCAGGTTGCCCGTGGGCTGGCCTGCCAGCTGGAAGGCGCGCTCGAAGAACTCGAAGCGGCTCGTGATGCCGGTGCAGGCGGCGTGAAACGTGCCGAACTCGTCGGATTCCATGACGGCCACGACGAACTTGGCGAACGTGTCTGCCGAGGTGGGGCAGGCGAACTGGTTGGCGGGGACGGGAACCGTCTTGCCGGCGTGCGCCGCGCGCAGGGCGCGCACGAGGATGTCGTCGGGACGCGCGGTGTACACCCAGCTGGAACGCACGATGATGTGACGCTCGGTCATTTCGCGTACGAACGCCTCGCCGGCCTGCTTCGACTTGCCGTAGACATGCGGCGGGTTGGTGCGGTCGAACTCGTTGAAGGCGGCGTCGCCGTTTTCCGGGAACAGGTCGTCGGTGGAGAGGTGCACCAGGGTGGCGCCGACCGAGGTGGCGGCGATGGCCAGGTTGCGCGCACCGAGCGCGTTGACCTTG
>CAVBAM010000177.1:0-4031 GCA_963593315.1 Candidatus Methanomethylophilaceae archaeon
GTACTTCATTGCGGCGTAGACCTCGGTGTATTTCGTCGCCATGCCCAGGATGCCGGTGAGCCACATCCACAGCACCGCGCCCGGCCCGCCCGACAGCACCGCCGTGGCAACGCCGACGATCGATCCGGTGCCGAGCGTAGAGGCGAGCGAGGTGGCCATGGCGCCGAAGTTGCTCACGTCGCCTTGGGCGCCGGAGTCCTTCGTGACGGAAAGCTTGAGCGCCAAGGGGAGCTTGCGTTGGATGCCGCGGGTGCGGATGGTGGTGTAGATATGACACCCCAGAAGCAGGATGATCATCGGCGGGCCCCAGACGGCCGCGTCGATGCTGTTCAAAATCTCGACGTAGTTCATGAACACCTCGTTACAAATCGGTTAACGAGGGGTTATGGTACTGCTGTTGCAACAGTTCAATTGTTTCAAGTTTGTTAAACGATCAATTTGTGCCGTGGGCGGTTCAACGTATGGTTCATAGCTTCGCAGGGTGATCTGCGGTTTGTCTAGCGTTCGTTCATTTCCTTGAAGTAGTTCAAAATATCCTGGCGGGAATGCATTCCGGTCTTGGTGTAGATATGGCGGATATGCGCATGTGCGGTGGAAGGGGAGATGAACAGCTCCTCGGCAACCTGTTTCTGCGTATGGCCCATGGAAAACAGCGTCAGCACCTCAACTTCGCGGCGCGACAAGTTGAACTGCAGCCCCATCGCCTCGGCGTTGCGCGCGACCGCGGCCTTGTGGATGTCGGCGAACGACGCTCCCTCGTCGATGCCGAGCACTTTGTCGAGCATGCCGGCGGCCTTCGAAGGTGCCGCGCCCGCCGCGCCCTCGGCCGACTGGGCGGCTACCGGTGCGAGAGCGGGTCGGGCCAGCAGGCGCACGATGCGCATGAACACGACCAGGCAGGCGCACATGAGAAGCAGGATCGCCAGCCCCGAAACGGTTGCCGGCTCCACCGCGCCTGCGCCCGCCGTGGCGATGAGCGTCGTGCGTGCCAAGGCGCGCGGCAGCAGGAACACCAAAAACGTGAGCGATATATAGTAGTAGGGGTTTCGCCAGCCCAGGCTCATCAGCGCGATGGCGATGTACTGCCGAAACGCGTGCAGGATGTCGTTGAAGTCCTTCGCGAACATCGCGCCCACCTCAAGGTTGTTCGGCATGATTCCGTAGAAGGCGATGGACAGCACGCCGAGCACCTCGATGACCGCGATGGCGCCGGCGGCCACCAGCAGCGGCTTGGACAGTACCGCCTCTATGGCCGCGTACAGGTAGATAAGGATGAACAGCGCCGTGGCCCCGAGTAAGGTCGGCACGGTGAACTGGATGGTCGACCCGTCCGGGTAGCCGCGCAGAAGGCCGGCCGCGGCCGAGAGCATGATGCAGCCGATGACGCAGGCGGTGAGAAAGCGGCGGTCTTTAAACTGCGCCTCCATGCCGCTGAAATACACGGCTTCGTCCTGCTTTCCCTTTTTGAACAGGATGGCGCCTGGAAAAAGATTCGCAGCGTCGTTCGCGCCGTCCGGCTTCTCCTCACGGCGCTCGTCGGCGCCCTCTTCGCACCCTTCGGCGCGATCGGCCTCGGCGGCCTTCGCGGCGCAGCGCCTATGCAGCCAATACAGGCACGCGGCTTCCCCTCCAAGGGCAATCAGGCCGGTTATCCAGTCCATGTCGGGGGTGAGCGCCATCCCCGCGGCGAACGGCTCGGAAAGCGCGCGCGAGAGCGCGACGTAGACAATCGCCTGCGCGGGGCCCGCGCCGCATGCCTGGGCGATCCAATACAACTGGGAGAACGTCGCCACGACCGATGCGCAGCTCTTGAAGACGGCGACCCCCGTGCCGTCGGTTAAGCCAAACGCGGAAAGGGCGCGCTCCCCGACAAGGGCCAAAAGCGTGAGCGCGATGAGGATGTACCCGGCCCTTGCACTCGTTCCCCATGCGCGATCGGCCCCGCGGCGTCGATCGAACACGAGGATGGCCAGAACGAGGGCAAAGCCCGCGCACTTCACGATGCCGGTCCAGTCGGTGAGCATGTCGAAGTCGCTTTGCAGGTAATCGCTGGGGTTGACGGCTAAGACGGCCACACGTGCGAGCGCCAGCGCGATAATGCCGGGAAGCATCGCGGGCATCATCTCTATCAGCGCCTTCGATGCTTCGATAACTCGCATCGTCACGCTTTGCCTCTCGTTCGCGCCGCCGGCATTCCCGCCGGATTTAGCGGCCACGTCCCCCGTTAATCCTGTTTCCTCGCGCATTGTTCCCTCTGCAGTGCTTCGTAATGCAAAATCGGCGATCGATGACTCGACCGCCGATAGTATAAGGTATGCGACCGCCGCAGAGGAGGGATAGTGCGGCGGCCGTCTGAAAAAGCGCGAATGAGGCCTTTAGAATGGAGAGAGGGGTTCGGGCCTTATCGCGACGCGAATAGTCTTTATTTAGGGGAGCAGGCCCAGTCCGGCGAGCTCTTCCTTGACGTCCGCGAGGTCGTAGTAGTCAAGGCAGTCCGCCGTCGGGCAGCCCAGCTCGTCATCCCAGCCGAACGTGCGGTAGAGCATGGTGAGCGCCGTTTGCCAGTCTTCCTTCTCCAGCTTCGTGGTGCCTTCGGTGAAGGGCTCGTAGTCGGCGTCCATCGTGAAGGGCCACTCGGTGCACGTATCGTGGACGTTGCGGAAGTCGTTGCAGCCCATCTTGCCCTCGGCGTTACGCATGCCGCGCGCGGTGCAGGCGCGCTGCAGCGTCATGATGCGCGCGCCGGCCTTGTACAGCTCGTCGGTGGTCATGTCCTCGCCGGTGACGGCCTTGAAGAACTTCGCCTCCAGGTCCAAGTCGCCGCGGTAGTTGCGCGCCTTGGTCGGGCTCATGGCCATCGGCCACACCCAGTTGCACAGCGTCAGCGAGTCGTGAATCACATCGGTGACGACGCTCCACCAGGCGAAGTTCGCCTTGTGCTCGTTCATGGGCGTGTAGCATTTCGGCTTATCGACGGCGTCCTCGCCGCCCCACAGCTCCGCGCCGATCGCCTTGAGCACCTCGATGGGCAGGCCGCACTCCTGGAAGTTAACGGCGGAGTGGATCATGTCGTCGCGGTTGAACAGCATGTTGTACAGCAAACCGACCTGGCCGAAGCACTCGTTGGCGTGGTGCACGGGCCAGCCGCGGTAGTTGATGAGCTTGGACTTCTTGTTGTCGTACCACTTCTTGTCGTTCCAGCGCTCGGTCCAGATGTAGGTGCCGTGCGCGATGTAGGACATCTCGTTGTCGTTCTGGGCGATATGGTTGAAGATCTCCACCATGATGGTGGGGTCCTTCGTCTGGAATTTCGTCCAGTCGAACAGGTTGTATTCCTCTTCGGGAAGCACGCGCTTGAACACGCCCGAGGCGATGCAGTGCGCAAGGTCGCGGTAGAGCTGGCCGTAGTTGCACCACAGGCCCAAATCGTCGATGGTCACGCCCATCACCTGATGCCAGATCAGCGCGTCCTCGCTGCCCACCTCAATGGGCGTGATGTCGGTGCCCAGGATGGGAATCATGTACTTGAACGTGAAGTTCGACACGCAGGTGTTGCCGGTGGTGGTGTGGCCCGCCGCCCCCTTGATGCCCTCGACGCGCATGTCGGAGTAGCAGTGGATGGGGCAGCTGTGGCAGCCGTTCATCTTGATGGTGTACTTTTCCGCCTCGCCCTTGAGGTCGAAAGTCGACTTCATGCAGCGATAGCCCACGGTGTTGATTTCGCCGGGCTTCGGCTCGCCGGTGTCGATTGGCCCGCCTTCGGCCGCACCCCAGGTCAGGCCCTTACGAGCGGTCCAGCGGCTTCCCTTTGCGTAGTATTCGGCCCATTCCTGCTGCGTGGAGGGCACGACATGGTTGTTGTTCGAACCCACCACTTCGCGCAGCATGTAGTCGGAAAGCTCGGCGACGGCCTGCGGGTCGGCGACGTTGACGCTGCCCGTGCCCTCGATGACGAGCGCCTTGAGCTTTTTCGAGCCCATGATGGCGCCCACGCCCGCGCCGGCGGAGTGGTTGCGCGCGTTGATCAGGCA
>CAVBAM010000178.1:0-4024 GCA_963593315.1 Candidatus Methanomethylophilaceae archaeon
GGAACGCTTGCGATCAACGGCATCGGCTATCTGCGTGGAGGCCTCCGCGATATATCCCCGCGAACCCGCTTTCTTGTAGTGCTTTCTGCGCTTCTCGAGCGCGGCGTTGGCTTTATCGAGCATGGTGATATCGCTCGATTCGCTCACCAACATGTTCAGCCTGCCCCGCAAGCTGGAAACCGAGCCGTCGAGCGAAAGCCCGTTGCTCGCAACGAAGACGGTCTTCTGAAACGCCGTCGCATCCAGGCCGAATACCCATTGGCCCACTTCGGCGCCTTCGAGATCAACCTTTTCGCCCGTGGCGATCTTGACCACGCGCAACGTGTCGCCCGAAGCGGTGTCGCCGAAGGTTCTCGCCACGCGATACTCAACGCCGCCGAATTCGAAGTCGAGGGTGCCGCCGTATTTGGAACCGTTCCAAGGCTTGTAGCGCAAACGCTCGTTTTCACTCACGTCGCGAACGCGCTTCCGCTCAAAGCCATACAGCATTGCCTTAATGTAGGCGGAAAGCGTGGTCTTGCCCCACCCGTTAGGCTGCAGAATGACGTTAAGGCCTTCGGTGAGGGAAAGCGTATAGTCTTCGAAGGCCCCGAAGCCAACAATGTGGCACTCAATAAGCTTCATTATTCCACCAGGTCCTTCCCATTCAGTGCATTCCAACCGCACCGCTCGATGCGGGCTTTCTCCACGAGGCTAAGCGTGTCGTCGCCTTCAACCAGGCCAATGAACTCAGCCATGAGGCTCACGTCGCTTTGCGCGTCGAAACCGCTGCAGTCAACCGAGCACTCGTTTAACACCTCCGCGAAGAAGAAGCGCTCGTTCAGCACCCGTTGAAGCCCCACGGCATTGAAGTACGAGCTGAGGGGCGCGCAACCGCGCAGCGAAAGATGCAGGCACGTTTTCGGATCGAGACCGTCGATGGCTTCTTCCGTCGCTTTGCGCAGCTTCTTCGACGAGGAGAGTTTCGTTACATTGATCACCCGCTGGATAAAGGGATGGAACGCGGAAGGCACCACATCGACTTTCCCCACAACGCCATCGGAAATCTCCAGCATGAGGAAATTAGCGGTTGCCATATCACCGAATCCCAAAGGCTCAAGCGGGTCGAGCAGGCGGCGCTGCGGCCCCTCCGTGCAGTTCAAAGCAACCTCTATACCCCGGCACCCATGCAAGACGGTCAGCCCGGGCACGTCGAGTTTGCTAGCGTCGCGCTCCACGGTCAGCAACTCGGGGATGGCCACGCGCGAAGCAAGATCGGTGGCTTCCCCCTGAAGCGGCAGCCAGGTGACCGGCAGACCATGAGAGCTTAGTTCCGAAACGGCGCTCTCCAGGAAGCTCTGGGGAACGAAGCCGGCGGCGAACAGGCCACCAGCAATCACGCACCGATCGGCGCCCAAGCTGTGCGCAAGCTCAAGGGCGTTGCCGAGCGCGGAAATCTTGTCCTTATAGAACTGCCGCAGAACATCCGGCGCCATAGCAAGTCCGCCGGAGTCGCCAATGAGCAGATTGGCGCATACCATAACCTTTTCCATCTTATGCACCCAAACCTTTCCGTTCCTCTTTCAAAGTAGTCAGCACCTAGAACCCGAAATCGTCCATGGGGGCGAACGCGATGTCTATCTGGTAGGTTTCCTTCCAGGCGACCTGGCCGGTATCGCTGTTGCGGCACAGCAGGTAGTACGTATGCTTTGCGTCGTAGGCCCGCCCGGCTTTCAGCCCGAACTGCACCCGAGAGATGCGCGCCTTCTCCTCGGCGCTTTCCATGTCGGCGTGCACGCGACGCACCTCCGACACCTCGTTGCCCATCTCGTCGACCATCGCCAGCGTGTATTCCGCGGGAATAACCTTGCCGCCGACCGCTTCAGGCTGGTAGAGCTCAACTTTGAACAGCATCGACGTGATGCGGCGCACCGTCGAAAGCAGCTTCAGCTCGGCTTTCGTGCGCTCCTCGTAGCCCTTCGCGCCGGCGCGCGCGTCGCGATAACGCAGCACGGGAACGCACAGCTCCTGCAGGCTCACGCCGCCATGCACGAAGTTGCGCGACCCGGGCGCCTTGATGCGCACGCATTCGCGCGGCGAGAACCACGTGTAGCTGCCGCCGTCGATGTCGTCCATGCGCATGTTGACGAACACCTCGGACGTCGCGCCGGCCCCGGCGCGCAAAAAACGCCGCTCGACGTCGACGACCTCGCCCGCGACCTCGTCGCGCGAGGCCAGCTGCGACTCGGGGATGTCGCCGCGCGCATGCAAAAAGCCATGGTCGGCCGTGATGACCACGCGCGATGTGCCCATGTTGTTGACCGCGATGCGCACGAGGCTCGCCATGTCGGCGACCGCATCGGAACACGCGTCGAACACGTCCTGGCCGGTTTGCTCGCCGTGCCCCGCTGCGTCGATCGTGTTGTGATAGACGTAGATGACTTCCTTGTCGGCGACGAAGTTTTTGCGCTCGGTCGCCGACATGGCGACCAAATCGGCATACTGAATGGCCGCGCTTTTGGGTCGGCGCGCTTGAAGCACCGCTTGTCGCGCCGCCGTGGTGCGCGTCGACATCCTGTCGGCGTACACTTCGCCGTCGGCCTCGGAAAAGGCAAGCTTGCTCTGCGGAAGAAGCGCCGCCATGCCGAACTTCGTTTCGCTCGGGAAGGCGGCCTGCACGGCTTCCACTTTCGAAGCGCCGCGCATCGTGCGGTCGAGGCGGGCGGCTATCTCTTGCGCCACCTCGAAGCGCAGCGCGTCGGAAATGGCGACCACCACGCGCTTTGCGCCGCCCGAAAGCTCGGCGCTCACGTAGTCGTCGTAGAAACGCCGTTGCAGCCCGACGCCCGGCACGTAGCCCGCGCGTTCCCACGCACCGGCCGCCGCGCTCACCCAGCAAGCATTCGAATTCGCCAGAAACCAATTCGCGTACAGGTTATCCATCGCCTGCGCAAGTTCATGGGCAGGCTCGTCAAGAGCAGCACTTCCTTCGCGAACGCACAGGCGGTAGGCGTTGCAGAAAGCGCGATACGCCGCGTCCATGCGCCACCAGTCCTGGGTATAGGCCTCCCAGGCGCGCTTCGCATCGGTTTCGTGAAAGCCCTGCGCATGCGCGCGCTTGAAGTCGCCCATCTGCACGGCCGCGGCCAGGCAATCGAAAAACGGCGCAACGTCGTCATGCCATTGCATCTCGCGTCTGGCCTGCAGGGTTTGCGCGACTTCCTCGCTACGGTCGGCACCGGCCGCAACCGAGGTCATGAACTGCAATAAAATCGCCTCGTCGATGGCCGGGAACACGTCGCTGTCGGCAAGCGCGTCGAGCGACAACGTGGCAAAGCGCTGCGGCAGCAGCAGCCGCTCCTCGACGCTGCGGCACATTTCGAGCAGGCATCGGCGCGCGTCCTCTCCCGCGGCGGCCCATTCTCGGAAAATACCCAGGCAGAACTGAGCGTTGCCGGGGGCGATGAAACGCTCGAGCCCCCCGAGCGCGTCGGCGGGCATGGTGGCGGAAAGCGCGCTTACCAGCAGATGCGCGGACAGAGCGTCGGCATCGGCGAGGTCGCCTTCGTAGCCGAGCTTGGCTTTCATGAAGCCGCCAAACAAGTCGCCGGCACCGTATTTCGCAAGATCGGCAAGAGGCTTCGGGAGGCCGGGCGAAGCCGAGCCGGACGGGTCGGCCCCATCGCGCAGGGCGTTCGCTTCCGCAAAGCCGCCGAGCTCGGCAACCGCGTCAAACAGCGCCATCACGTACGCCCGCACGACCGCCTCGACCGTCGGCGCCGCCGCATGCAGCGTCGCGGCGAACACGCCCATGACCAGCTGTTCTCGCGAGTGCGCCTGCGCAACGAGCGCCTTGTAGCGGCCCGTACGCTCCTTCGAAGCGAAGAAGGGCTTCAGCTGCGCGGCAACCTGGCGAACCTCCAGCGTGTCGGGAGCCTTCAGGTCGTTCAGCAGAAGCGACACGTAATCGGCCTGGAAATGATCGGCGTACAATTCCACGTCGGCCAGCCAATCGCCCTCAAGCGCGCCGCGGGCGCGGCGACGG
>CAVBAM010000179.1:0-3941 GCA_963593315.1 Candidatus Methanomethylophilaceae archaeon
GCGTCTGGCGGCTCTTCGGCGTCTGCCCGATGATCTTCTTCATGGCGGGCCAAAAACCCATGTCCAGCATGCGGTCGGCCTCGTCAAGCACCAGTACCTCCACCGAGCCGAGGTGCGCCGCCCCCTGGTCCATGAGGTCCACCAGACGCCCCGGGGTGGCGATGAGCACGTCGACGCCGCGCTTGAGCTCGCGGATTTGCGGGTCGTAGGAAAGCCCGCCAACTACGGTCAGGATGCGATGATGGGTGTGATTGGCGACAGTCGTGCAGACCTCGCCGATCTGTTGGGCTAGCTCGCGCGTGGGGGTGACCACCAGCATGAGCGGCCCGCGCGTCCCCTTCGCATGGGGCAGCTTGTCCATGGACGGCAGGGAGAACGCTGCCGTTTTGCCGGTTCCGGTCTTCGCGGCGGCTATGAGGTCGCGCCCTTCAAGCACGATCGGGATGGATTGCTCTTGCACGGGGGTGGGTTCGTCGTAACCGAGCTCGGCGATAGCCTCGAGGGCCTTTTCCGACAGCCCCAAATCCTCGAATCGGGTCATGGTTGTAGATCCTTTCTAGCGCACCGCTAGCGCACGTGCGCGGGTTTTCCTCCCCAGTAAAAATGGAGGAAGTGCTTCTTATAGAGTGGGTTTGCGGGGTCCTTCTCCGCTTGGGCGAGCGCGAGCGTTTGCGCGGCGATATCGCGTGCCGCGCCCGGGCGGCGCAGGAAGTTGCCGTTGACGAGCATCGCGCGGGCGCTTTCGGGGTTCTCGGCGACATGACGCAGCGCATCGAGCAGCTCGCGCCAGGTGGTCACGTGCATGGCCGCGCCAAGGGAGGTGAGCATGCGCACGTTGGCCTTTTCCTGACCGTAGGCCTTGCCGAGCAGCACCATGGGAACCTGCGAGCAGAGGCATTCGGTCACCGTCAGCCCGCCCGATTTGCAGATGACCAAGTCGGATGCGGCCATGAGTGCCGCCATGTCGTTGACGTAGTCCAGCACGGTCGCGTTGGCAAGCCCCAGTTCCCTGCAGGCTTGGCGCAGGTGCTCGGCGTACGTTTTATCGTTTCCGGCGACGAACACGAAGTGCATCTGCTTATCGAGCGTATGCAGGAAGGGCAGGAGATTGTCGAGCGCCGTGCGGAAATGCGCATAGGGCCGGGGCAGATACGCTCCCGCCAGCGCCAACACGATGATCTTGTCTTGCGCAAGGCCAAACGCTTCGCGCGTCAGCGTCCTCTCGTGGGGAAGGCGGAAGTCCTCGCGCGTGGGTATTCCCGTGATGCTGATGCGCTCCTCGGGCACGAGACGCGGCCTGAGCGTTTCGGCCATGGACTCGGTGGCCACATAGAACGCATCGACCGCCTGATGGGGCCAAAGACCTTCTATCTCATAGTCAGTGGGAATGCAGGTGATGGGGAAGTGCTGGCCGGTGAGCATGCGCGCGGCGACGGCGACGTTGGCCGCCGTGATGTGCGTGCACACGATGGCTATCGGCTTACGACGGCGCACATAGTCGGTGAACTTGGAATACATGGCGTGCGACCAGATGGTTCCCCCGCCCCAAAGGAGGTGTCCGGTGAGCGTGTAACGCCAGGTCCAGTCATAAACGGGGCGGGAAGGCCCCACGAACATGCTGGCCGCTTTGTCGCCGTCGAATACGATGCGCCCGAAATCGAGCACGTCGAGCACCTCGACCTCAAGATCATCGGGCACCCAGACGCCGCCCTCGCCCTCGTTCGCCCCCGCGCGTTGCTCGGCGTGCTCAGTCGCCATGAGACGCAAAGCCTGCGCGACCGCGTTCGCGGCGCTGCGGTGCCCGGAACCGACCGAGGCGTGCATGACGATGACGAGCGGGTGGTCGTCATCGCCCGCGTCCGCGCCCGCTTTCGAGGCGCCGATGTTTTCGGGGTGCGCTTCGCCACATGCCTGCTGCCCGGATGCTGCCGCGTCTTTTAGCGGCGCATCCTTGATGGGTTCGGTATCTGCGTGCTCGGTGGCGATGACGCGTCATCCTTTCGGTTGGGTAGGGTTTCGATACAAAAGAAAAGGGCCGGTGCTTCACCGACCCTTGCGTTTCAAATGGTGCCCCCAACGAGAATCGAACTCGTGTCTCAGCCTTGAAAGGGCCGCGTCCTAACCTCTAGACTATGGGGACGTTTGCGCTTTCGTGCGAAAAGCAGCCTGGTTAGTATCCCAGATGCATGGGCGTTATGCAAGAACTTTTTTCGATACCGGTCACATTTCTTACACAACGCCTTGCGATTCAGGAAAAGCATGGGGAACCCGTCATGTCGCGGGCCCTACACTGTCGATAGACGAAGGGCCCGCCGATAAGGATGGGAGCTATGCATGGCCTGCTAGCGAAAGGTCCTTCGGGGAACAGGGTCGCGGCCGGCGGCGCCTAGGCGCTCCGGCCGTAGCGCCCGTAGGCTTCGGTCACGATCAGCTCATACTGCTTGCGGCTGCCTTTGACCTGCGTGTCCAGGATAAGGCCGCAGGCAAGTGAAAGCAGGCCCACGAATACGAGCCCCATCGCCAAAAGCGCGCTCGGCAACTTCGGCACCAGCCCCGTCTCGGCGAACTGCGCGATGACGGGCACGCCGCAGATGAGCCCGAGGACCACGAAGATGAGCGCAACCCAGGAAAACAGCGCGAGCGGCTTGTAGTCCTTGAACAGGGACATGATCATCATGAGCACCTTCATGCCGTCGGAGAAGGTGGAAAGCTTCGATTCCGACCCCTCGGGGCGGTCGCGGTAGTCGATGGGCACCTGCGTGATTCTCCAGCGCTTGTCGACCGCATGGATGGACAGCTCCGTCTCGATTTCAAAGCCGGGGGAGGTGACGGGCATCGTTTTGGCGAACACGCGGTTGTAGGCGCGGTAGCCCGTCATGACGTCGGTGAACTCGAAGCCGTAGATGGCCTTGATGAGGAAACGCACCAAATTGTTGCCGAAGCCGTGGAAGGCGCGGTCGTTTTCCTCGCCGTAGGTGCCGTTGGACAGGCGGTCGCCCACCACCATGTCGGCGTCGCCCTCGATAAGCGGCGCGAGCACGTCCGGCGCTGCCTCGGCGGGGTAGGTGTCGTCGCCGTCGACCATAAGATAGTAGTCGGCGTCGATGTCGCGCATCATCTGCCGCACGACGTTGCCCTTGCCCTGGCGATGCTCGACGCGCACGATGGCGCCCCGCTCGCGGGCGATGTCGCCCGTGTTGTCGGAGGAGTTGTTGTCGTAGACGTAGATGTCGGCCAGAGGCAGGACGCGCTTGAAGTCGTCGACCACCTTCGCGATCGTGACCGCCTCGTTGTAGCAGGGGATAATGACCGCGGTGCCTTTACCTTTGTAGGCATCCTGGTTGATTTCGGGCATCGGTTGCTCCTTCGAAAGGGAAGATTCGAACATGCACAAACAGCCATAGTAGGGCATTCGCGCCGATTTTGCGCCGGGGGAGTGCGGTATTCGCAGGATATGCGCTAACCGCGCCCGCGCCCGCGATGGGGTTGCGATGGGGTTTGTTGTGCCGGGCCTGCCGCGATGCGATAATGCAAAAGTTTCCGCGGTACGACCTCGCCGCGCGCATCCGGTGCGCCTGCGGCTCTTTTGATAAGGAAGGAAGGGCAAGCGTGAAGAAACTCATCGCCCAGTTCATGAAATTCGGCGTGGTCGGCGTGATCGCGTTCTGCATCGATTACGGCCTACTCGCCTTGCTCACCGAGGTGTTCGGCGTGAATTACCTCGTGAGCGCCACCGTGTCGTTCACCGTTTCGGTGATTTTCAACTACCTCGCCTCCATGCGCTACGTGTTCACGCACAAGGAGGACATGAGCCGCCAGCGCGAGTTCGTCATCTTCGTGGTGCTGTCGGTGATCGGCCTTCTGATCAACAATGCCTGCATGTGGGCGGGCGTCGAGCTTTTGAGCGTGCATTACCTCATCACGAAGATCTTCGCCACGGC
>CAVBAM010000180.1:0-3934 GCA_963593315.1 Candidatus Methanomethylophilaceae archaeon
GGAACGCTGCACGCGATTCAGCCCGCTAGCCGCGCGCTGCGAGAAGGAATTGCGGGCGTCTCCCACGCGACCGGCGGCGTTTAAAAGCTCGCCGCCTATCGCCTGTCCGCCCGGCACGCACAGCGCCGCGACGCCGAGGCCGGTGCAAACGCCGCTCGCAAGCGTCAGCGACAACACCACCGCATCGCACACGCGTACGGCGATCATGAACTCGGCGACGACGTTTTGCGCAGCAAGGGCCGCGGCATCGGCAACCGACTGGGTACGCGAGGAAATCGACTGCACGCGATACACCTGAGCGGTCGAGAACACCAGCGACAAAGTCAGCAGCATGGCGAGCACCATGCCCGCCGTGGTCATGCCGGCCTCGTCGCGCATGCGAAACCCCGCCATCACGACCACGCCCCGATCCACTCCGACGGATTCAAACCCTTCTCCGTGGCGCCGACCCACACAGGCTGCGTCGGACGGCTGTCGCGCACCTCGACGGTCAAAAGGCCGTCGTCGTCAAGAGCCCCCAGCAAGGCGCCGCCGGCGTCGAACAGCGGCAACGGGCGCACCTTCGTGCGAACGGTCACCGACACCGTATCCGTCGCCTCGCCGCCCTCGGTTTCCACTTCCCACGTGCACCCGCCCTCGTGCACGTGGAAACACGCTGCAGGGGGAACGGCCCCGAGCCGATGCCGCACGTAGGCATCAACCGAATCGTCCATCTCTCCAAGCGCATCGGTCTTGGTGGCGAGCAGGCGGCACGCATCGGCGGCGGCGGCCCTCATGACCACGCGGTCGTAGAGCAGAAGAGCCGGCTGCACCAGCGCCAGCAGCGCGACGAACAGCACGGGAATGAGAACGGCGGCTTCCACCGTTGCCTGCCCCGCTTCCTCCCCCGACAAGCGAACCACTTCCAACACCTCCTTCATGAATGAACCCGAATGCGATGGCGCAACGCGAGCACGCGGAACCATCCCCCGGCAAGGCAGCACTCAGCCACGCCGAACACGCCCGAAGCCCGCGCCCCAAAAGCCGGCGAGCGCAAAATCAATACAGCAGCACGTCGGCCATGGCCTGGGGCGAGGCCCGCTCGACGCAATGCGTCGCCGTTGCCAGGGCGTGCTCCACGAGCGCACCGCCCGACGCGAGCCGCCACAGGGCGCCCAAGCCGACGACCACTACTAAAAATGCGGCGGTCACCACCGCGAACTCGACCGTGGACTGACCCGATTCCGAGCATGCGCGCCCGTCCGCGAACCTCATCGAGCGCCTACAGGCTGTTGATGCCGTCCGCGATGGCATCCCACAGCTCCTGCAACTTGCCCCGGAACACCGTGATCGCGATGATCGCAATCACCACCAGCACGCCGACCAAGATGGCGTACTCGGTCGTGCCCTGCCCTTCCTCTTTCGTGCGCAGGCGGGCCCATGCACAGGCCATTCGAGCCAGGCCGCACCGATAGGCGCAAGCGATTCTCTCCATCATGTTCAGTAACCTCCCATCAGTTCCAACAAAACCGGCCCCAACACCAAAAGCAGCATCGCCGGCAAAATGAGCGTCCCGGTCGGGATCATCATCTTGACCGGGGCCTTCGCGACGCGCTCTTCCACGTGCGAGCGATGCACCGACCGCGCCTCGGCGGCCGCCTGCTCCAAGCTCTCCCCCAACGCCGTCCCAAACCGAAGGGAGCGGACGATGGAGGACACCACGCGCGTGAAGAACGGCGAGCCATACGAATCGGCGAGCGCCTTTAAGGCCTCCTCGCGACTTTCAAGCCCCAGCGACCAGGAGCGCATCGCCTGCGCGCACTCGCGCGAGAGCCCGGAGTCGAAATGCTCAACGTACAGCTCGAAGCTACGATCGAACGACAAGCCGCTGCGCACGCCGAGCGCGACCACCTCGAGCAGCTCCGGCAAATCGCGTTCCAGACTTGAAAGCCGCGCCTGGCAGCTGGCGCCGAGCGCTCGACGCGGAGCCGACAGGCCCCAGACCGCTCCGAGGACAACTCCGAGGACGCCCAGCTCGTTCGACATGGTCAAACCGACCACGCCTCCAGCGCCGCCCGCGAAAAAGGCCAGGCGAGCCATCGCCTCGCCGAACGCCTCGCGCGACACCTTCCCGGCAAAACCCGACCGGGAAACGACGTCGTCGAAGCGGCCGATGCGGCTGAGCACGCCCGCCCAAGGGCCCGGCGTCGCCTTGCGCAACGCAATGCGCTCGCCAAGATGCACGAGGTAGTCGACCACGCGGCCGGATACGCCCTCGCATCCCGGCACCTCCGTCTGCGCTTCGCAAGCCGGGCGCGACCGCCTAAGCCGCCTTCCCGCCGCATGCGGCAGCGCGACCGACGCGCAAGCCCCCGCACCGAACGCGAGCAACACCCCCGCAAGCGCGGCAATGCCCTGCCAGCCCATCACGCGACCTCGACCGCCAGCATGCGCCGCACCGCGAGCACGCCCGCAAGCTGCATGACCAAGGCCACGCCGAGCAGGCACAAGCCCGCCGCACTGGCGAAAAACGGCTCCAGGAACCCTTGGCTGACCACCGACAGCGCCGCGATGAGAGCGAAGGGCATCACCGTCACCACCCGCGCCGACAGGCGCGCCTGCGCAGTCTGCACGCGCAGGCTACGGCGCAGGGCAAGCTGCCCCTCCACCGCGTCACGCGCCGCCTCCAAAACCGAACGAAGGCTTCCGCCGGCCTGATGCTGCACGTCGAGCGCCACGGCGACGAAGCGAAGCTCGGGAACCGATGCATCGAGCATCAGGGCGCGCAAGGACCCCTCGACGCCCTGCCCGGTCTCGAGCACGCCCGCGGCCCTTTGAAAGCGCCCTCCCAGCGGCCCGGGGATTTCCTGCGCCAGATGCCGAAACGTCTGCTGCAGGGAAAAACCGGCCTGAAAGCACGCCCCCATCGAATGCAGGACATCCGGGACGGCCGCCCGCATCGCTTCCCGTTCAAGGTCCTCAAGGGCCCCCACGCGCACCGCGCAAACGATGCACGCGAGAAAGAACGTCGCGACGGCGGCGAGCGGGGATAAGGCGATGGCGCCCGCAAGGGCCCCGGCAACGCACGCCAGAGCGACCACAAGCGACAATGCAGCCACGGGCGCGGGCTCGATGCCGAAGCGCCGAGCAAAGGCACGGGCTGCCTGTGCGGCGAAACCCCGGACGGCAGGGATGCGGCATCCCGCCTTCGCCAAGGGAAGAGCCCAGTTCACACCGTTAGCCGCATACCTCCAAACGCCCTTGCTCCTCACGGAGCGCGCAAGGAAGCCGACCCGCGCGCCCACCGCGTTGGCCAGGAAAAGGCCGCAAAGGAAGGCCGCGGCTGCGCTCAGGCCGCATAACGCAAGGTTTCCATCCATCGCCGCACCTCTTCCCCTTCTATCCCCGCCGCCGTCTCAAGCGCGCCCACCCAATCCGGCAGCTCATGCCAAACACCTTCCGCATCAGGCCCATCCCGTGCGAATATCGCGCGAATCCCGCACCTCCTGCCGTCGTCGTGGGCGAGAAATTCCGCCACGTGGCTCACGTAGCGGCGGCCATCGAGCGCGCGCGAGGTTTGGACCACGACGTCAAACGCGCTTGCCGCATTGGCCTCGATCACATCGACCGGCAAGTCGACTCCGTATCGCACCATCGTCGTGATGCGCGGCAGCACATCAGCCGGCGAATTGGCGTGCAGCGTGGTGAGCGACCCGTCGTGGCCCGTGTTCATGGCGGTCAGCATGTCGACCGCCTCCGCGCCGCGGCACTCGCCTACCACGATGCGGTCGGGGCGCATGCGCAAGGCGTTGACCACCAGATCACGAATGGTCACCTCCCCAGCCCCCTCGGCGTTGCGCGGGCGCGCCTCCAGGCGAACGACATGCGGGTGCTCCAAAAAGCGCAGCTCCGCCGTGTCCTCGATCGTCACGATGCGCTCACCAGGGCGGATGCA
>CAVBAM010000181.1:0-3928 GCA_963593315.1 Candidatus Methanomethylophilaceae archaeon
ACCTATAGGTAAACTAGGCAATAATGAATACCTAGAATCCCACTATGCCTACAGGACATTAGGCTTATCGCATGACGAGGCGATAGCGAACGAGACGAGACGAAACGATTTGAGGAAATCATGACGAACAAGCTGAGCTTGTCGCGCCGCACGTTCGTTGCGGCGACGGCGGCTTTTGCGGGCGCGGCTGCGTCCGGCGTGCTGGGCGGATGCGCCGGCTCGCTGGCCGAGGGCGACGGCGCGCAGCAAGCCGAGGACACCGTCGAGGTCAAGCATTGCTGGTGCCAGATGTGCGGCCCGGCCCGCACCCACTGCTCGACGCTGTGCACGGTGGTGAACGGCCGGTGGGAACACGTCGAGGGAAATCCCGCGGCGGGCAACAACTGGGGCCGCGGCTCGAAGTCGCTGTGCGCGAAGGGCCAGGCGGCCATGCAGACCATCTACGACCCGACGCGCCTGCGCTGGGCGATGAAGCGCGTCGGGCCGAAGGGTTCGGGCGAATTCGAGCGCTGCACCTGGGACGAGGCCATCGGCGCCTTGGCGGACAAGCTCAAGCAGCTCCAAGACGAGGGAACTCCCGAGGCGCTCGGCGTGCTCTCCCCGCAGTATTTCGCGGTGCTCGCCACGGTCGGACGCCGCTTCATGAACGTCTACGGCACGCCGAACTACCTGCACAGCGCCATCTGCAATTCGCAGCGCGTCGCTTCCAAACGCATATCCATCGGGCCTACCGCCGATTGCGCGCCCGGCCAGATCGACAAGTGCAACCTCTACGTCATCTGGGGTGCCAATCCGGAAAACTCCGCCGTCAATCAGGGCAAACCTGCGGCTATCGTCAAGCAGAAGGCCCGCGGCATGAAGCTCGTGGACATCCGCCCGATGATGGACCAGCTGACCTCGAAGGCCGACGTGTGGGTTCCGCTGCGCCCCGGTACCGACGCGGCGCTCGCCTACGCGATCCTCAACGTCCTCATCGACGAGGACCTCTACGACCACGATTTCGTCGAGAACTGGTGCAGCGGCTTTGACGAGCTCGCCGAGCACGTGAAGCAATTCACGCCCGAATGGGCCGCGACCAAAACCGGCATCTCCGCCGACGAGATCTACAGCCTGGCGCGCCTCATGGGAACCGAGAAGCCGATGGGCATCCTGTACGGCAACGGCGTGGGCGACCAGCAAAACGACGGCAATTGGGAAGTCGTGGCCATCAACCTCATCGAGGCCATTACCGGCAACCTCGCCGTCGCGGGCGGTGGCGGCGCTTCGAAAGTCGCCCCGAAAGCCCAGATCAAGCTGAACGCGATCAGCGTGCTCACCGACAGGATGCCGGCAAGTGCGGCGGATACGGAAAACGGTTGGACTGCCGGCGCCTCGAAGCTGGTCGCGCCCGAGTTCCCGCGCTGGTACCAGAACAGCAAGACTTGGGAAAGCGGCCCGACCTCGGCCTACTACAAGGGCCTCATGAGCATCGCGAACACGCCGGAGGGACAAACCGCGCCGCTTCGCTGCATCATCGCTCAGTCGACAAACCCCTTCGGCGCCACGCGCCAGCCCAAGGACATCGTGCGCGCACTCGAGAAGCTGGAGTTCTACTTCGTTATGGACTCCCACTGGAACTCGTCGTGCGACTGGGCCGATTACGTGGTTCCCGCCTGCTCGCACTACGAGGCTGGCCAGCAGATAGGCGTGAAGAACACGACGGCCGGCACGTTCGCGGCCATCAACGAGCGCATCCAGGAACCGCAGGGCGACGCGCATTCCGACTGGCAGTTCTGGCTGGATTTGGGCGTGGCCATGGGATACGGTGACGACTTCTGGAACGGCGACATGGACGCGTGCCTGCGCGAGCAGCTCGAGGGATCGGGCACCACGCTCGAGGAGCTGCGCGCGGCGGTTGGCGGCCTGTTCAAGGAACACCCGGCCGGCTCGAGCGCGACCGAGCCGAAGTACCAGGACTACGCGACGCTGTTCGCCGCATTGCCCGACGGCAAGGTGCAGTGCGCGAACGCCTGGATCGGCGGCAAGCCCAACGCCGACGACACCGGTGAGCTCGGCTGGCTTCCCGAATATTCCGGCCCGCCCGAGGGCATCGCGGAAACGCCGGAGCTTGCCGGGGAATACCCGCTGATCATGAGCGACGTCCATGCGTATCGCCTGTGCGAGCACAGCTACTACTCGTCCATTCCCTACCTGCGTGAGTTGCAGCCGACGCCTTGGGTGCGCATCAATCCGGCCACGGCGAAGAAGTACGGCATCGCCGACGGCGACTGGATTCGCATCGAAAGCCCGCACGGCTGGGTGAAGATGACGGCGCAGTATTTCGAGGGCATATCGCCCGAGGTCCTGATGGCGCGGCGCGGCTGGTGGCAGAACTGCGAGGAACTGGACCTTCCGGGGTACGGCTGCATGGACGGCGGCAGCGACCCGACTGTTCTGTACAACACCGACACGTCCCTGTTCGATCCGTTCCATTCGGGAATGGCGAAGCAGACGCTCGTCAAGATCAGCAAGTACGAGGGGGAGAAGTAAATGGGCGTGCAATACGGGTTTCGCGTCGATACCGACAAATGCATTAAATGCTGGGCATGCGAGGTGGCGTGCAAGGCATGGAACGGGATTGCGGCCGGGGGCATCGCCCGGCGCAAGGTTCACGAGGTGTGCGAAGGCGCGTTCCCGAACGTGACGCGCTATTTCACGTCGCTGACCTGCCAACATTGCGCCGAGCCGGCCTGCGCGAGAGTGTGTCCGGCGGGAGCCATTTCCAAACGCGCGGAGGACGGCATCGTGGTGGTCGACAAGACGCGCTGCATCGGGTGCCATTACTGCTTCATGGCCTGCCCCTTCGGCATCCCCCAATACACCGATGCGGGGATGGACAAGTGCGATTGCTGCCTGGGGTGCGGCGTTGAGCCGGGCGAGACGCCGCATTGCGTGCGTGCGTGCACGACGCAGGCTCTTACCTATGGCGACCTGTCCGAGCTGGCGGAATCGGTGCAGCAAGCCACGGCCGAGCAGGCGGCTTCGTCCGCGGCGGGCAAGTAGGGCCGCCATGGGGGAGTTGCAAACGGTTTGGGGCGTACTGCCCTCGGCGTACCTGTTCCTCGCGGGCGCGGCGGCGGGAACGTTCTTCGTGAGCGCGATTGCGCTGCTGGCTGCCCCGCAACGCTTTTGCCGTGTGGTGAACAGGGGCTTCATCTGCGCGCTCGTGCTGCTTGCCGTAGGGCTTTTGTGCCTGGTGGCCGAAACGGAGAAGCCGCTGCGGGCGCTGCTTTTGCCGATCAGCTTCACGAACCTGGGCTCATGGATGACGATCGGCGCATGGCTGCTGCTGGCGACGACGGTGGTGTACGCGGCTGCGGGCGTGCTGTCGTTGCCGCGCTTTCGGCGGGGCGGCTCAGGCGATCGGGATGGGGCGGCAGGTTTTGCCGGCCCGGCTGGTCGGGACGGGTCGACTGGTCGGGACGGGTCGACTTGCGCGGCCGGATCGGATGGATTGGTTGGCGAATCCGGCAAACTCGGACTGACCGGTGCTGCCCGTGCGGTGCGGGTGGTCGCCGCGGCGGGCGCGGTGCTATCGGTCGGCGTGGCGGCTTACTCCGCCGTGCTGCTCATGGCTGCGGGCTCGGTGCCGCTATGGAACAACCCGGTGCTGATCGCGGTGTTTTTGGCGTCCGCAGCAAGCATGGGCGTGGCCGTCTTCGCTCTGTTGGCGCGGCTCGGGGGAGTGAAAGATCCGCTCGCCCTGCGTATCGGGGCGGTTGCGGCGCCGCTCGTTGAGCTGGTCGTGATCGCGGCATTTCTGGCAACCTCCCAGGCGGGCGACGCGACGCAGCAACGGTCCTTCGAGCTGATCGTATCGGGTCCTTTGGCCGTCGCGTTCTGGGTCGGCGCCATTGCGCTGGGAATCGCCGTCCCCGCAGCCCTCGCG
>CAVBAM010000182.1:0-3922 GCA_963593315.1 Candidatus Methanomethylophilaceae archaeon
ACGACCCGCTCGTGCAGAAGCCGCGCCTGTATGCGCCGCACTTCGTCGACCTGCTTGAGAAATGCGATGCGCTCGAATGGCGAAAAGCCTGGTACACCACGGAAGTCGGGCAGCAAGGCCTCGCCGCGCTCGCCGATATCGAAGACAACGCCCAAACCCAGACGGAGGAGAACTAACGATGGCGGAAAACACTCAAACGGCCGACATGGCCAGCATGGACGAGCTCATCCAGATAAACGAGCAGCGCGCCGCCACGTACAGCCTGCTGTCGCGCCTATTCCGCGTTGAAATCGACGAAGAGGTGCTCAAGCAGCTGCGCAGCATGCGCTTCCCCGCCGCCACCGGCAACTCCGACGTAGACGAGGGCTACCTGCGCATCGCGCGCTACCTGTCCAACACCTGGGAAAACTCCGTCACCGACCTGGCCGTCGACTACGTGCGCACCTTCATCGGCCACGGGGTTGACGCCTTCAGCGCCGCCTACCCCTTCGAAAGCGTGTACACCTCGGAAAAGCGCCTGCTCATGCAAGACGCGCGCGACGAAGTGCTCGCCATTTACCGCGCGGCCGGGCTTGACAAGAAAGAAAGCTGGAAGGAGGGCGAGGACCACATCGCCCTCGAGCTCGAATTCGAGCAGGTTTTGGCCAATCGCACCACCGAGGCGCTCAAGCGCGGCAACGAGGACGAGGCCGCGGCGCTGCTGACCACGCAGCAGAACTTCCTGAACGACCACCTGATCAGCTGGGTTCCCATGATGACGGCCGACATGAAGCGCTTCGCGCAAACCGACCTGTACCAGGGGCTGGCCTACCTAACCGACGGCTTCCTGGAAACCGACCGCGCGTTCTTGGAGGACGTGCTGACCGAGGAGGAGTAAGCGCGCCGCGCCCGCGCCGGAGAACGACGCGCGAGCGCGGGCGAAGCCCTTGGAGACGGGACAGGACCTGCGGCGGGAAGCCCGTCGCAGCAGGGGGAACATCGGGCAACCGAAAGACGGAAAGAAGGAGCGATGAATCGCAAAGACGAGAGCATGGACGCGCCCGAAAGCCATGCAAGCGAAAGAACGAACGGGGCAGAGGGGTCGCCTGCCGCGACCGGAAGCGGCGCCGCCGCCGGCACGACCGGCAAGGCCGGCATCTCGCGCAGAACGCTGTGCCTGGGCGTAGGGGGCGCCGCGGTCATGCTCGGGCTGGGTGGCCTGAAGTACGTGGGACCCCAATCCATCATCCGACCTCCCGGAGGCCAAGACGAGGAGCGCCTGATCAGCGCCTGCATCCGCTGCGAGAAGTGCTACGAGATCTGCCCGCGCGACGTCATTCGCCCGGCGCACATCGAATCGGGCATCCTGAACATGCGCACGCCCACGTTCAACTTCGAAGACAACTATTGCGACTGGTGCACCGAGGAAAACGGCGGCACGCCCCTGTGCGTGAGCAGCTGCCCGACCAAGGCCCTCGAGCTTCCGTCCGGTGCCACGAAGGAGAACACCATCATCGGCAAGGCCGTCATCAACACCGACTGGTGCCTGGCCTACAAGCTGATCGGCTGCAAGTTCTGCTACGACGCCTGCCAGGAAACCGGCTTCGACGCCATGACGCTTGACAGCAACAACCGCCCCGTCGTCACCACCGACAAATGCACCGGCTGCGGCGCGTGCGAAAGCGTCTGCGTATCGCTGCAGAACGGCTCCATTTCCGAGGGCGCCACGTCGCGCGCGATCACCATTCATCCGCTTGACCAGGTAGAAGGGTAAGGTGCAGCAATGAAAATGAATTCGAAGAAGCTGCGCACCGCAACCGCGCTCGCAATCATCCTCGTCGTATTCATCGGCTTCTGGACGAACCTGGGCATCGGCACCATTTCCGCCCCGGGCTTCTGGGACATCTCCGTCCTATGCCCGCTCGGCGCCCTGGGGACCATGCTCGCCAGCAAGATGATGGTGCCACGCGCCGTTATCTCGCTCGTGATCATGGTGCTGCTCATCGTTGTGTTCGCCCGCGCATTCTGCGGATGGATGTGCCCCGTCCCGCTGGTATCGAAGCTACGCGGCATGTTCTCGAAGAAGAAGACCGGCGACGAGCGCGATAAGGGCGAAGGCGCATCCCCCGCGGCGAAGGCTTCCGATGCGGGCGCGCCCGCAGGCGCGAACATTGCCCCGCTGACCGAGGCCGAGAAAGCCGCCCTCGCCGGCGGCTGCGCGAAGGACGCCAAGGGGCTCGCCGGCTGCGCAAGCTGCGCCAGCAAGCGCGGGGACGCCGTCGATGCGCGGCACTTCGTCCTCGGCGGCGCGCTGCTGTCCACCGTCATCTTCGGCTTCCCGGTGTTCTGCCTTATCTGCCCTATCGGGCTTACCTTCGCCACCATCTTGCTGCTGGTGAACCTGTTCGCGCAGGGCGACGTCACGTGGTCGATCATCGTGGTGCCGGCCATCCTTTTGGCGGAAGTCGTGTTCTTCCGCAAGTGGTGCCACAAGATCTGCCCGCTCGGCGCGTTCATGAGCCTGATCGCGAAGGCGAACAAGACGTTCAAACCTACCATCGACGACGCGAAATGCCTGGAAACCGCCAAGGGCGCGAAGTGCGGCCGGTGCGGACGCGCCTGCGAGGAAGGCATCGACCCGCGCCACCCGCAGCTGTCCGAGACGGCTTGGAGCGAGTGCACGAAATGCCGCTCCTGCGTCGATGCCTGCCCGACGCACGCCATCACGATGCCGTTTCTGGCAAAGCCCGGCAAACCGGTGAGCATCGCCGAGGCCAGCACGGGCGAACCCTCGGGCGAGGCGGCAAGCGGGAAATAGCGCCCGCGCACCACGTTTCATTCCCCGCATCGGGGAGGCTCCATCCCGCTCGCGCTGCGGAGCCTCCCGGGCGGAAGGCGGCCTGGCAAGGGAATTGGGGCAAGCCGCCCTCCGCCCGGGAGATGACGACTCGATCCCCATACACCCCTCCCTCCATGTGAAAAGGGCCGTCATCTCCCCCTTCGTCAACCACCGACCGCGAGGGATCCCCTCGCGGTACGAAAGTCCATTCAAGCAGGAGGCCGACATGGCTCAGACAACCAACACGCAGGCCACGCGCATCATCGGCGGCGTCGGCTGCGGGAAAACGCAGGAACTCATCAACCGGGTGATCAGCCTTCTGAAGAGCGGTGCGGCGCCCGACGACGTACTCGTCGCTTGCGCAACGCCGCAGGCCGCCCTCGCATTCGAGGAGAGGCTTCGCAACGCCTGCGACGACGAAGCCGCGCGCAACGTCGTCGTCACCACGCCGCGCGCGCTTGCCTTGAAGGTGCTCTCCGGCCCCGACGCGCGCCGCTGGACCGGCCGCGCCCCGCGCCTGCTCACCGCCTACGAGGAGCTGTTCCTCCTTGAGGACATGAAGGTGAGCGGCCTGCGCCCGAAGCGCCTGCGCGAGATGTTGAAGTTCTTCTACCGCAGCTGGACCGAGCTGGCCGACGATGACGAGAAGTGGCTGCTCGCCGGCGAGGAAACCAACATCCACGAGCTTCTGAAGGCGAATCTTGCGTTCATGGAGGCCATCGCCGAACCCGAGGCGTCGAACCTCGCCGTGAACTATCTGCGTACCCACGATGGCGCGCGCGGCGCGAACGCCTTCGCGCACGTGCTCGTCGATGATTACCAATTGATTAGCAGGGCGTCGCAGGTGCTGATGAACCTGCTTGCGCGCGAGTCCGTCACCATCGCGGGCGACCGCGTCGCCTGCGCGCAGGCATACGAGAGCTATCCGTATGTGGCCGGCCTGGATGAATTCGCCGACGCGCACGCGCAGTTCGAGGATATCGAGCTTGCGTGCTGTCACCGCTGCGCGGCGTCGGCGGCTGCCGCCAAGCGGCTCCTTGCCGACCCGGCCGTCGCATCCATCGCCTTCGAGGCGGAGGACAGTGCGGACGAACCTGGCGGGGT